>DATGYF010000169.1:0-1709 GCA_035298145.1 Terriglobales bacterium
TTACCCATGATGCCCATCCGCGACGTGGTCATCTTCCCTTACATGATGACTCCGTTTGTCGTGGGACGGGAATCCAGCGTTCGCGCCCTGGAAGAAGCCCTGGCTTCCGACAAGAAGATATTCCTCGCCACCCAGCACGACGCCAGCATCGATGAACCCAAGCCCAATGAGATTTACCAGGTGGGCACGATCGTCAACATTGTGCAGAGCCTGAAACTGCCCGACGGCAACATCAAGGTCCTGGTCGAAGGCATCGAACGCGGCAAGGTTCTTCAAATCAGCGAGAGCGAAGGCTTCATGCAGGTTTCACTGCGCGTGGCCCGCTACGCCACCGAAACCACCCCGCAGATCGAAACCGGCATGCAGCGGGTGACGGCCCTGTTCGAGCAGTACGTAAAGCTGTGCCAGTCGCTGAATTACGAAACCATGATCGCGGCCGTGCGCATGGAAGATCCGGCCAAGCTGACCGACACCATCGCCGCCAACTTGCAGCTTTCCATCGAAGAAAAACAGGAGCTCCTGGAAATCTTCGATCCCGGCGAGCGCCTGACTCGCATCGGCGACGTGCTCGACATCGAAATCGAAAAGCTGAACATGGATCGCACCATCCAGTCGCGGGTCAAGCGCCAGATGGAACGCGCCCAAAAAGAGTATTACCTCAACGAAAAGATCAAGGCCATCCAGAAAGAACTGGGCCGGGGCGAAAAGAGCGAATTCGACGAATTGAAGAAGAAGATCGAAGCCGCCGGCATGCCCAAGGAAGTCCGCGACAAGGCGGTGCAGGAACTGAAAAAGCTCGAAGCCATGCCGCCTATGTCGGCCGAGTCCACGGTTTCGCGCAATTATCTGGACTGGCTGCTGGCGGTTCCATGGAAGAAGCGCTCCAAGGAAATCCGCAACATCGGCCGCGCCGAGAAGGTGCTGAACGAAGATCACTATGGGCTGGAAAAGATCAAAGACCGCATCCTGGAATTCCTGGCGGTGCGGCAACTGGTCAAAAATCCCAAGGGCTCGATCCTGTGTTTCGTCGGACCTCCGGGAGTGGGCAAGACTTCGCTGGGCATGTCGATCGCCAAGGCCACCGGCCGCAAGTTCGTCCGCATGTCGCTGGGCGGCGTGCGCGACGAAGCCGAGATCCGCGGCCACCGCCGCACCTACATCGGCGCCCTGCCTGGACAGATCATCCAGATGATGAAGAAGGCCGGCACCAAGAACCCGGTCTTCATGCTGGATGAAGTGGACAAGATGTCGATGGATTTCCGTGGCGACCCGTCGGCGGCGCTGCTCGAAGTGCTCGACCCCGAGCAGAATTTCATGTTCGTGGACCACTACCTCGACGTCGAATACGACCTCTCGCAAGTCTTCTTCATCGCCACCGCCAACGTCATGCACACCATCCCGCCTGCGCTGCAGGACCGGATGGAGGTGCTGCGCCTGCACGGCTACACCGAGCAGGAGAAAGTCGAAATCGCCAAGCAGTTCCTGGTCAAAAAGCAGCTGCTGCAGGCGGGCCTGACCGACAAGAACATCAAGTTCACCGACGACTCGATCACAGCCCTAATTCGCTCCTACACGCGGGAAGCGGGAGTCCGCAATCTGGAGCGTGAAATCGGCAACGTCTGCCGCAAGGTGGCGCGCAAGGTGGTAAAGGAAGGCGAAACCTACAACGTCGCTATCGGGCAGGACAACGTCAACGACTTCCTGGGCGT
>DATGYF010000170.1:0-6389 GCA_035298145.1 Terriglobales bacterium
GTGGCAGCGCCCCGTGGCCCAAACGCAGTCTGGCTCCCCATCCCGCCGAAGGCAGCCGCAATATCGCCGCTCTTACCGCTTTGCAGCAGCACTACGATGATCAGAAAAAAGCAGACAATAATGTGAATCGTCGTAATCAGAATAATCATGCAGTTCCCAACAATCCCCTATCCTGGTAAGTAATCAGGTCCCCAAAATACCACAGGCAACGAAGAAACATGGTGCGGAAGGGGGGATTTGAACCCCCACGCCTTTCGGCGCCACCCCCTCAAGATGGTGTGTCTGCCAGTTCCACCACTTCCGCAGCAGGGTCGATTATAGCAAAGGGTGTTTCAGTACTTTACGATGGCCGCGAAGGATTTCGGGTCCAGGCTGGCGCCGCCGACCAGGGCCCCGTCGATTTCTTCTTCGGACATCAGCGCCTTTACGTTTTCCGGCTTGACCGAACCACCGTACAGGATGCGGAGATTGCCGGCAAAGTCTTCACCGAAGGCCTTGGCGGCCTCGCCTCGAATCAGAAGGTGGGCAGCAGAAGCGAGTTGCGGCGTGGCAGTCTTTCCGGTCCCGATGGCCCACACCGGTTCGTAGGCCACCACCAGCTTGGTTGCTTTCTTCGCTGAGATGGCGTGAAAGGCGCGGAGACACTGGCGGCGCAACACGTCCTCGGTGAGATTGGCCTCGCGTTCTTCGAGGACTTCCCCTACGCACACGATGGGAGTGAGCCCGGCTTCGAGCGCGGCCTTCAGCTTGAAATTCACTATGTCGTCGGTCTCTCCAAAGTACTGACGGCGCTCGGAGTGGCCGATAATGACATGAGTGCATCCGATATCGAACAACATGCTGGGACAGATTTCGCCGGTGTAAGCGCCCTCTTTTTCCCAGTACAGATCCTGCGCGCCGATGGCCACGTTGGAGCCCTTGGTGTCTTCGATCGCGGAATAGAGATCAATGTAGGGCGGGCAGACGACGATTTCGTCCCGGGTATGGCCGGCCACCAGCGGCAGGAAATCGCGGAAGAACGCCCGGGTCTGGTCGGGGTTCTTGTACATCTTCCAGTTGGCGGCCATCATTTTTTTTCTCGTCATTTGATTTCCCAGAGTCCGATCTCGTATGGAGTACCCGGCAAAGGATTGCGTTGAGCCATCGCGGCAGCAACGAACGCGCTTAAAGTTGTCTTGTCGAACATCATCATTGATATGTACACCACCCATTTGGCAGTTCTAAGTTCTTCAATTGCGCTGGGGATTGCTACCCAGGCTGCCTGTTCCGCAGGATACCCAAAGATACCGGTAGAAATTGCCGGGAACACCATGTTATGCAATCCCAAATTGTCGGCGACGCGGATCGATTGGCGGTAGCACGAGGAAAGAACCTTGGGTTCTCCGTGGTTCCCTCCGCGCCAAATCGGGCCAACCGTGTGGATTACGTACTTGGCACTCAGCCAGCCCGCCGTGGTTGCGACCGCTTGACCGGGCAAAAGCATTCCTTGCTCGCTACGAATCCGGCGACACTCCTCTGTGACCGCGGGACCTCCAGCACGGTGGATAGCTCCACTCACACCGCCTCCGGGGAGCAAGTCAGAGTTAGCAGCGTTCACGATCGCGTCGTACCGGGATTCAGTGATATCGCCAAGCTCCACGCGAACCTCTCCTGGATCGCCAACTCTTAGACTCACCGAATAGCACTTGTCTCCTGGCAGATCCATTTCAAGATGTTCCACAGGGCAGTTGTTCATTCATTTCTTGTCGGTGAGCGCCTCGACGCCGGGAAGCTTCTTGCCTTCCAGAAATTCAAGCGAAGCTCCGCCGCCGGTAGAGATGTGTGTGATCTTGTCGGCCACGCCGGCGGCGTTGATCGCGGACACTGAATCTCCTCCGCCTACGATTGAGGTAGCGCCGACATTCTCGGCGATGGCGTGAGCAACCTTGAATGTGCCCTTGGCGAAAGGCGAGACCTCGAAGACGCCCATGGGGCCGTTCCAGACGATAGTCAGGGCGCGGGCTATCTCTTCGGTGAAGGCCTCGATGGTCTTCGGCCCGATATCCAGGGCCATCATGTTGGCTGGAATATGGCCACTGCTTACGGTCTGCACAATTGCATTAGCATCGATTTTCTCTGCCACCACGTGGTCCGTGGGCAGCAGGAATTTCAGCTTGTGGCTCTTTGCCTCTTTCAAAAGCTGGCGCGCCAGTTCGACCTTGTCTTCCTCCACCAGGGATTTGCCGACCGGTTCGCCCTGGGCCTTGAGGAAGGTGTAGGCCATGCCGCCACCGATGATGAGGACGTCAACTTTATCCAGAAGATTGCGGATGACGCCGATCTTGTCGCTGACTTTAGCGCCGCCGAGAATGGCGATGAACGGCCGCTCCGGATGGCGCAGGACCTTGCCAAGGTACTGCAGTTCCTTTTCCATGAGCAGGCCCGCCGCCGACTTCTGCACGAAGCGAGTCACGCCGACCGTGGAGGCGTGAGCGCGGTGCGCGGTTCCGAAAGCGTCGTTTACGTAGTAGTCCGCCAGGCCGGCAAGCTGCTTGGCGAACTTGGGATCGTTGGCCTCTTCTTCGGGATGGAAACGCAGATTCTCCAGCAGCAGGGTCTGGCCCTGTTCCAGCCTTCCGGCCATCTCCTCAGCTTCAGGACCGATGCATTCGGGGCAGAAGCCCACGTTTTCGCCGCGCGCCAGTTCTTTGTCCAGCAGCATGCGCAGGCGTTCAGCCGCGGGTTTGAGGCTCATCGCCGGATTCGGCTTGCCTTTGGGACGGCCCAGATGGGAAACCAGCACCAGCCTCGCCCCGTGACGTAGAGCGTATTCGATGGTGGGAAGAGTCTCGCGAATGCGGGTGTCATCAACCACCCGGCCATCTTCGAGCGGCACATTGAAATCTACCCGCATGAGGACGCGGTGATTGTTAAGCGATAGATCGCGGATGGAAAGTTTTGACATAGGGGCGTCCCTCTGGGGATGGCGCAGCCGCCGCTACGGCGACTGCCGGGGCGGCCACTGGCCGCCCCACGCGGGCGAGTCGCCCGCGACCACATGAGCACACGAGCTTACAGGCCCTTGCTTGCGATGTAATTGATCAGGTCACGGACGCGGGATGAATATCCCCATTCGTTGTCGTACCAGGAAATCACTTTCACGCAATTGCCGCCGACCACCAGAGTCGAGGGCGCGTCCACGATCGAAGAACGGCCGTCGCCCTTGAAGTCGGAAGAAACCAATTCCTGCTCTTCATAGCCCAGATAGCCCTTCAGCGATCCGCTCTCGGAGGCTTTTTTGAGCGCGGCATTCACTTCTTCCTTCGTAGTCTTTTTTTCCACGAAAACCACCAGGTCAACCACCGAAACGTTGGGCGTGGGTACCCGCACGGAGAAACCATCGAGTTTGCCCGCCAGGTCGGGGATCACCAGCTTTAACGCCTTGGCCGCGCCCGTCGAGGTGGGAATCATGTTGATCGCGGCGGCGCGCGCCCGGCGCAGGTCTCGATGCGGAAAGTCCAGAATGACCTGGTCGTTGGTGTAAGAGTGGATCGTGGTCATGGTTCCGCTTACGATTTTGAAACTGTCATTGACCACCTTGGCGATCGGCGCCAGGCAGTTGGTGGTGCAGGATGCGTTCGAAATAACGTGGTGCTTGGCCGGATCGTAGATTCCTTCGTTCACGCCCAGCACAACCGTGACATCTTCGTTCTTGGCGGGGGCCGAAATGATCACTTTCTTCACCGGTCCGCGCATGTGCTTCTTGGCCTCGTTGGCGTCGGTGAAGTGTCCGGTGGATTCAATCACAACCTGAGCCCCAACCGATTCCCAGGGCAGCTTTCCGGGGTCTTTCTCTTTGAACACCTTGATGGTCTTGTTGTCGATCGCTATGCTGTCCGCCCCGGCCGTGATCTTGTGCGGCAGATTGCCCAGGATGGAATCGTATTTAAGCAGGTGAGCCAGGGTCTTGGGGTCGGTGAGATCGTTGACCGCCACGAATTCGATGTTGCTGTCATTGAGCGAAGCTCGGAGCACGTTTCGCCCGATGCGTCCGAATCCGTTGATACCTACCTTGATTGCCATTTCGCCTCCGAAAGGTTGCCTTAACGCGTTGTTGGAGAGTGGAAAGAGAATGTTAACAGGGAAACGAAGCATGCGGCAAATTGCGGACTGCCTTAAGGGGCCATCATTCTTTCAAAGATTTTGACCGTTAAGGTCGCGAAGTCGCCGCAAAGGACGCAAAGGAGGCGGCCGTCAAGCAGCGATTTCAATTTCCAAATAGATGTTCTGTTTGCTCCAGAAGAAGGGGATGCGTGCCATCCAGTATTTGGCCTTAACGGTCTGGCTGGCCCACACCCAGTCTTCGGGCGGGAGAATCCGGACCGTCGCCGCGAACTCGGGACCAGTAATTTTTCCGCGTATCGTACACGGGGCAATCCGGGCCTCGGGGTTGTTCCGGATGCGCTTGTATTTACCCGAATCGCTGCGGGTCATTACGTAAAGCTTGTCATCCTTTTCGCCGAACCAGACTGGAGTGTGGACAGCCGAGCCATTTTTGCGAAGAGTTGCCAGGTCGATGTATTTCTGCCCCTTGATTTCAGGTGGAACCGGCATGGGGATATTGTACGGCCCGGAGGACTGAAAATGTGTGGACGCGGGCGACTCGCCCGCGACTGCTGGAAGTGCCGGTAAATCACAGGGAAGGCACCTGACTCAGCCACCTGCTTCTTCTCCAGCCACAGAACGGACTTGCTGCCTCCCGCGGGCGAGATCGCCCGCGGCCACACAAACACCCACAGCCCCACTCCTCTCACACGCCCCCGACTCTTTCTTGACAGCCTCCGGGGTTGAGCCGAGAATGTGCGCGTTAACTAACATAGAGGGGTCCTAACTTTGACATCTCCAACCAGGCGTGAGTTTCTCGGCGGCGCTCTCGCCTTGATCAGCGCGGCCAGTATCCGGCTTCCCCTTTGGGCCCAGACGGTCGCGAGTCTTGCCGGCGCTCCCGCTGCCGGACCTCTTCTGCTCGGGGTTGATTACTATCCCGACCAGACGCCCGAAGCGCTTTGGGAAGAGGACGCGCGCATGATGGCCGATTTCGGCTTCACCAACGTGCGCATTGCCGAATTTGCCTGGGCGCTGATGGAACCGGCGGAGGGCAAGTTCGATTTTGCCTGGCTCCGTCGCTCTGTCGAGATATTGCACAAGCACAACATCGCCGTGATTCTGGGCACTCCATCCGCGGCGCCGCCACCCTGGCTGACGGCCAAGTATCCCGACATCGTCGAAGTAAACGAGAAGGGCGAGCGATTGCATCCCGGGGGGCGGCGATTCACCTGTCCTACCAACCAGGTCTATCGGCGGTTGTCGTTGATCATCGCCAGCGAAATGGCCAAAACCTTTACGGAGACGCCGGGCGTGATCGGATGGCAGATCGATAACGAATTTACCCTGGGCTCATCGCAGCGCTGTTACTGCAACTACTGTCAGGCCGGATTTCAAACCTGGCTTCGCTCCAGATACGGCACGCTGGACAACCTGAATCAGAGTTGGGGGACGGTCTTCTGGAGCCAGACCTATACCGATTTCAGCCAGATCCCGGTGCCGCTGCCGTCAGGTGGCGATCCGAATCCAGGACTCGCTCTCGACTACGACCGCTACCAGTCGTACGCCAACGTTTCCTTCCAGCAGGAACAGTTGGACATGCTGCGCAAGACGTGTCCGCGGCATTTCGTTACCACGAACAATGTCGGGCTGGTGGACACGATCAACATGCGCGATCTGTACGAGAAGCTGGATTTTACCGCCTTCGATAACTACCCCGGCTTCTTCGACATGCTGATGGCACAGCAAGGCAGGATGGGATCTTCCGCCTTCGTTTCGTCGTCCATCGCCCTGGGACATGACCTTGCGCGCAGCGTAAAGGGTGGCAAGCCCTTCATGATCATGGAAGAGCAATCAGGAAAGGCGGGCCAGAAAACTTTCTCTCCGCAACCCGAGAAGGGGCAAGCGCGGCTGTGGACCTATCAGGCCATCGCGCACGGCGCCATGGGAGTTAATTACTTTCGCTGGGACACTGCGACTTTCGGAGCGGAAGAGTACTGGCACGGAATCCTGAACCACGATCGCTCACAGAGCCCGGCTTTTGACGAGATCAGGCAGGGAGTAAAAGAACTCAAGGCGCTGGGGCGGGAGGTTCTGTACTCCAACTATGTGACGGACGCCGCCCTGGTGTTTGACTACGATTGCAGCTGGGCGCTCGCGATTCAGCCCGGCCACTTCCGGTTGGCTTATCTGGACCAGATCGTGTCCTGGTACGGAGCCATCTCGGCCAGCCGCTCCGGAATCGATGTGATCGGGCCCGAAATCGACCTCTCCGCCTACAAGATTGTGTTCGCGCCGGTGGCCTA
>DATGYF010000171.1:0-5626 GCA_035298145.1 Terriglobales bacterium
AATCGCGGGCGGAGGGCTGGTGGGGCTCGGGCTGCATATCTGGTTCGGCAACCTGCAGGGAGTCGCGAGTCAGTTGACCCACCTTCTCGGCGCTTCCTCGGGAGAAACGCTGGGGTTGGCATCCTCGGTCATCGTGGCGGCCGCGCAAGCGGGCCGGGTTTACGCCTCCGATCACCAGGGGTTTTTCCTGGAGTTCCTGCGGATGTTGGTATCATTCTGGCCACTGCTTCTCGTCATCGTCGGGGCAGGACTCTTGAAAGATGTTTTCACCGATGAAGTTGACACTTTGACAGCGCCGGAAAAATATTTTCAGGATCACGCAACGGGATGTCGATTTTGCTGCCCCTCATTCGACGCATAGGTAAGATCCGGAATTATCCGGTCGAGATAAACCGGTTTGAGACCGTCCGGAAAACTCGGCCTCCCAGATTCAGAGTAATCAAAACCTAATAAGGAGAACTAACCATGCGATTCATGATGATCGTCAAGCACGCCGAGAAACAGGGTCCTCCGCCCAAGCCGCTGATGGATGCGATTGCGAAGCTGGCCGAAGAAGACTCGAAGAAAGGCAAGATGCTCGGCAGCGGCGGGCTCGGGCCGACCGCGCTGGGCGCCCGCGTCCGGCTTTCCGGAGGACAAGTGACCGTGACCGACGGGCCTTTCACCGAGGCCAAGGAGGTGGTCGGCGGCTATGCCCAGTTTGAGCTGGCATCGAAACAAGAAGCGATCGAAGGCGCGGTACGTTTTATGGAACTGCACAAGAAACACTGGCCGGGTTGGGAAGGCGAAACCGAAATTCGTCAGATGTTCGGACCGGAAGACATGCCTTGCAAGTGACAGCACCCGGGTGCCCCACCCTCTTTCGCGTAGTTTGCGAAAAGGGTGGGTGATGGCGATCTGCTTTCCCGTGAGAGCCAGCAATCGCTGAAGACTGACGAACTGATGACTGACGACTGATTTTGAAGGGCCCCACCCTCTTTCGCGAAGAACGCGAAAGGAGGATGGGGCACCCCGTTGCACTGGGGGATCAAACATGGTGTGATCGGTGGCGTGGCTGCTACTGACATCCATGGTGCGATTGACGCGGTGTGGCGGATCGAGTCACCGCGGCTCATTGCCGGGCTGACGCGGATGGTGCGCGATATCGGCGTGGCCGAAGACCTGGCGCAGGACGCGCTGCTGGCTGCGCTCGAACAATGGCCGAAGTCTGGCGTCCCCGACAATCCGGGCGCCTGGCTGATGGCCGCGGCCAAACACCGCGCCATTGATCACTTCCGGCGAAACACCCGGCTGGAGCGCAAACACGAGGAACTCGGCCGCGAAGGCGTGGTGCAGAAGATCGGCACCCGCGAAGTCCGCGCCGGCGAGGGCCAGATGACAGACATCGAGGCAGCTCTCGACGACGATGTAGGCGACGACCTGCTGCGCCTGGTGTTCATCTCCTGTCATCCAGTGCTTTCGAGTGAAGCGCGGGTTGCGCTCACGTTGCGCCTGCTGGGAGGCCTCACGACGGAAGAGATCGCGCGCGCCTTTCTGGTCCCGGAAGCGACGGTGGCCCAGCGCATCGTCCGCGCCAAGCGCACTCTCTCTGAGGCGCGCATCCCCTTTGAGGTCCCTCGCGGAGCTGAACTTGACGCTCGCCTGTCGTCGGTACTGGCGGTCATCTATCTTGTGTTTAACGAAGGCTACGCGGCGACTGCCGGAGATGACTGGTTGCGCCCCTCTCTTTGTGAGGAAGCACTGCGACTGGGGCGCATCTTGGCCGAACTGGCTCCGCGGGAACCCGAAGTGCACGGCCTGGTCGCGCTGATGGAGATCCAGGCGTCGCGCTCACGGGCACGCGTGGGCCCGTCGGGAGAGCCAGTCCTGCTGCTCGATCAAAATCGAGCGCACTGGGACCATCTGCTCATTGGTCGCGGTCTCATGGCTCTCGAACGTGCCGCGAAGCTGGGTGCTGTGCCGGGCCCCTACCGGTTGCAGGCCCAGATTGCCGCCTGTCACGCGCGGGCACGTACTGCGGAGGAGACGGACTGGGCGCGCATCGTGGAAATTTACGGCGACCTGGCGCGCATCGCTCCCTCACCCGTGGTCGAACTGAACCGCGCGGTGGCGGTCGCGATGGCATCGGGCCCGGCGGCGGGTCTCGAACTCGTGGATGCACTGTACTCCGAGCCCGCACTCGAGAACTATCATCTATTACCCAGTGTGCGCGGCGATCTGCTCAAGAAGCTGGGACGATTGGAAGAGGCTCGGATAGAGTTCGAGCGGGCCGCGGCGCTTACCCGCAACGGCCGCGAGCGCCAATTGCTGCTCGAAAGGGCCCAGGCATGCTCGCTGCCTGCATCAAGCTGACGGGAAGTAGTACGATACTTCGTCCCTAATTATGGAGCCGCACGCGTTTGTTGCCGAAGTTTACCGCCGGATGAGCTTGCGGCATCGTTCTGAGCAGCGCCAGCCTTCATGGGAGGATGTGAAGAACGAACCCCGTGTATTGCAGGCCGCCGGCGAGGTTTGCTCACTCCTGCCTGCGAACAAGAGCGCGGCCATCCTTGACATTGGGTTCGGACGGGGATGGTTTCTGGCGGCCTGCCTAAAACTCGGCTACACCAATCTGGCCGGCGCTGACTTCGGCATCGAAAACAAGGCATTCGTTCGGGAATGGGCACCCAATCACGTTGTCTTGCACGAGATTGAAGACAACATAGGAAATTTTCTGGCTGGCCGGGCCGAGCAATACGACTTCATCTTCATGTCGCACGTGATCGAGCATGTGCCCAAGTATTCCCTGCTTTGGGTGGTGGACGCTCTCTACCGGGCCCTCAGACGCGGCGGCGTTCTGCTGTTGCGGACCCCAAACATGGAGGGACCGTGCGCAACCTCGAGTCTGTACGTTACCCTGGCCCACGAATACGGATTTTCCGGTTCCAATCTGAAGTCTCTTCTTGATATCTGCGGCTTCGACGACATTCGTATTCACTCTCCCGCGATTTACGGTTGGACGTTCAGGCAGCGGCTGGGCAGGATCTTGCGCTGGCCGTTCCTCAAGGAAAATCAGCTCAAGCACAGACTGTTTGGAGTCAACAGCGGCGGACAATTCGATTCCGAACTGGTAGTGACGGGCAAGCGCGGGGATGCGCCGGCCCTCTTCGATCCCCGGTACCGGTAATTTTCCTCTGTAAGCTGACGAAGTGAGCAGGGCAGCACGGCTTCCACGGGCGGCGGCACTACCCCGATTGACTCGTCCTCGGGCTGGGGAGTACAGTGCTGGAAAAACCTTCGGCCCTGGAGATTCTCTCGATGCCCCAGTTTGTGATCGAGCGCGAAATACCCGGATTGTCCAAACTATCTGACAGCGAATTCCGTGCCCTCTCCCAGAAGTCGGTGGCCGTTCTCAGGGGGATGGGTCCGGAGATTCAGTGGCTGCACAGCTACGTCACCGGCGACAAGCTTTATTGCGTGTACATTGCCCCCGACGAAAAAACCATCCAGGAACACGCCACGCGAGGCGGGTTCCCGGCGCATCGAATCTCCGCCGTGCGCCGTCTTATCGATCCCACCACCGCGGAATAATTCCCGATAATCACGTGGGACAGCCGCCCCCGGCTGTCCGGCGGAGCGAAGCTCCGCTGGAAGTTTTTGCGGTGGCTGTTGGTTTTCGCCTGGCTGGACCAGTTTCGCCTTACTGTTTGATTTTCACCTTGCGGTAAAACCCGGTCGAGCTTCACTCGACTGGACAGCCGGGGGCGGCTGTCCCCACGTGGTTACTCGACGGTCAGCGCATCCTCGACTGCTTTCTCGACCGGCATTCCCCATCCTTCCAGCCATGCTGCCGAGGCTGCGGCGTTGGACAACGCTTTTCTGGCCGGTTCCAGACTCTTTTCGACCTGGGCCTGCTCGACCGGAGGCAGGGGTGCACCCAGCGCCTGGCGCAGAGCGGCGGCAGCTCCAGCCAACCGCAGCGAACGCTCCGGCTGCGACTGGGCAGCCGCGGAGCAGGCAAAGCATTCCAGCAGGCGGGCGATCCCGCGCTTGTGTCCCAACTCCTGAAAGATCTGGATGCTCTCCCGATAGAGCGCCTGGGATGCGGCGTAATCCTTCTGGTCGCGGGTCAGATTTCCCAGGTCAGCGAGTGAGCCGGCAATCCCCCAGCGATCGCCCAGTTCCCGGAATATCGCCAGGCTTTGTTCATACAAAGCGCGGGCACCCGCCGGGTCGCCATGGCTGCGCGCCGCATCGCCTTGATGGTTGAGCGACCATGCCATTCCCGTGCGGTCACCCACTTCCCTGAAGATCGAGAGACACTCCTCATAGAGGGAACGTGCCTGAGCATAATCACCTTGCAATTTGACAACGTTCGCCAGGTTACTGAGAGCACGAGCCACGGCAGCGCGGTCACCCAGTTCTCTCCACACCGCCAGGCTCTCCTCGAAGAGGGCGCGCGATTCCGCAATGCCTCCCTGGTCGCGGGTGATAACGGCCAGTGCGTTGAGGGAGACGGCGACCCCCCAGATGTCGTTCGACTCGCGCGCGATTGCCATGCTTTCCCGGAACAGTGAGCAGGCGGTTGCGTAGTCGCCCTGCGCGCTGGCCAGAACGCCGGCGGCAAACAGCGTCCTCGCCCGGGCGGGCGTCGGGGCGGCAGCGGCTTCGAGATTGAGTACCCTGGCCAGGCGGTCGCGCCCTTCCGCGAAGTACTCGCGGCTCTCCCAGAAGCGAAGCAGAGCGGCACCCAGGCGCAAGCCCCACTCGGCATTGCCGGTCTGGGTCAGCCAATCCAGGGCCGCGCCCAGATTGTCATGCTCCACCTCGAAGAGATCGAGCCATTCCGCCTGCAAGGTCGCGGCGCCGGTGGTGGCCCCCTCCTCTGCCAGCACCAGGCAGTAAGCGGCGTGAGCGCGCCTGGTTGCCGCCTCCTCCCCGCTGGCCGCCAGACGTTCCAGTCCATATTCGCGGATCGTATCCAGCATCACAAAGCGCGATTCCCCTTCTCCGCGCTCGACCCGCTGCAACAGGCTCTTGTCCACCAGAGAAGCCATGCCATCCAGCCCATCCACCTGCAGATCACCTTGGGTGTTGCACACCGCTTCTACCGCCTCCAGGGTGCAGCCGCTCACAAAAACCGAGAGTCTGCGGAAGAGCATCTGCTCGCCCACGCTCAGAAGACCATAGCTCCAGTCAATTGCGCCCCGCAGAGTCTGCTGTCGAGTGGGCAGGTCCCGCGCCCCGCCGGTCAATAAGTGCAGGCGGCTTTCCAGGCGGGTCTGCATGGCGGAAGGCGAGAGCAGCTTGATGCGGGCCGCGGCCAGTTCGATGGCGAGAGGCAGGCCGTCCAGGCGGGCGCAAATGGTCGCCACCGCCGCCGCATTTTCCTGGTTAACCTCAAAATCGGGCTTGACCGCCCGGGCTCGCTGGACGAACAACGCCACCGCCGGATAACGGGTCAGCACCTCGACTTCCGGAACGGATTTCAGGTCCGGTAACTCGAGAGGCGGCACCGGATATTCATGCTCGCCATAAATATGAAGCGGGGCGCGACTGGTGACGAGCAGCCTGAGCTGGGCACTGCTGGCGAGCAGTCCCGCCACCAGCGGGGCCTCGGCCACCAGGTGTTCGAAGTTGTCGAGCA
>DATGYF010000172.1:0-2119 GCA_035298145.1 Terriglobales bacterium
CCCAAAGCCTCGATCTTCAATCTACAATCAGAAGAGGATGGCGTCGCCGCCCAGTTCGTTCATCGTTACCCTGCCCAAAGCCGAACTGCATCTGCACCTTGAGGGTGCGATCGATCCTGGCACTCTGCTCGAACTGCGCCAGCGTCATGGCAAGAGCAGCAGCCTGTCCGAAATCGAGCAGCTGTACACCTACCAGGATTTCAACGGCTTCCTGATGGCGTTCAAGGCGGTCACCGAAGATCTGCAAACCGCCGACGATTACGAACTCATCACCTACCGCATGATGGAAAGGCTCAAGGCGCAGCACGTGCTTCATGCCGAAGTGTACGTTTCGGTAGGTGTCAACCTGTGGCGCAAGCAGGATTTCGAGGCGATCTTCGAGGGCCTGGATCGCGGCCGCCGAAATGGCGAGCGCGATTTTGGCGTCTCGCTTTTATGGATCTTCGATGCCGTGCGCCAGTTCGGCCCGGCGGCCGCCCGCGAGGTGTTCGAAGTTGCGGCGCGCCACCGGGAGCGGAACGTCGTGGCCATCGGAATGGGGGGCGACGAGCAGAAGGGTCCGCCCGAGCTGTTTCGCGATGCCTATGCCTATGCCGCCGAAAATGGACTCCATCTCACCGCCCATGCCGGCGAGAACGCCGGGCCGGAGTCGGTCTGGGGCGCGCTCAATCTCCGCGCCGAACGCATCGGTCACGGCCTGACGGCCGCGCAGGACCCGGAACTGGTAGAGGAACTATCCACCCGGCAGGTACCGGTGGAGATTTGCCTCACCAGCAATCTGCGTACCGGCTCCTGTCCATCGCTGAGTGCTCACCCCATCCGTCAGTACTTTGACCAGGGAATCATGATCACGCTCAACACTGACGATCCCGCCATGTTTCGTACCTCCCTGTCGCGGGAATATCAGCTGGCCCAACAATCTTTCGGATTTACCGAAGAACACCTGCGGGAGCTGGCACGGAATTCCTTCGAAGCCTCTTTCCTTCCCGCGGAGAAGAAACTTCGTTTCCTGAATTTGTTTGACGCAGCGGCCACCCACACTTAGATTTCCAGATCGGTGTTTTTCGGGAGCTTTGGGGCATGAAAGCAGTTCTGATCGCCGGGCTGTTCCTGCATACCTTCCTCTGGGCCGGGGCGCAGCCGAAGAGCACGGACGATGTGCTCATTTTCACCAACGTAAACGTCGTGGGCGTACGCGACGGCGAGATCGCTCAAGGTGTGACCCTCGTCATCAAGAAAGGGCGGATTAGCGGACTGGCCAAGGTGGGCTTTGTCGGCCCAGGCCGGAACATTCAAATCGTCAATGCCAACGGAAAATACCTGATCCCCGGACTGTGGGACATGCATGTGCACAGCGCATTCGTATCTCCAGCATGGGACGAAAAGGTGATCGAACCGCTGTACATTGCCAACGGCGTGACCGGCGTACGTGACATGGGAGGAGATCCGGACGTGCTCGAAAGCCGGCGCAGGCGCATCGACAGCGGAGAATTGCTGGGCCCGCACCTCTTGATGGCGGGCCCGTTTCTGGCCGCCGGGAAGAGCGACCGGCAGACCATTGCGGTGAACACTCCGGAAGACGCGCGCCAGGCGGTGGACGCGGTGAAAAAGCGGGGCGTGGATTTCGTCAAGATACTGTCAGTTTCCCGCGAATCTTATTTCGCCGTTGCCGACGAATCTGCCAAGCAGGCTATTCCGATGGTCGGGCACGTTCCCTATTCCGTGAGCGTGCGCGAATCTGCCGCGGCGGGACAGAAGAGTATCGAGCACCTCACTGGAATCCTGCTCGCCTGTTCCTCGCGGGAAGACGAACTTCGAGCCCAGGGCCTCGCGGCGTTAGCAAAACGCGACTATGCCGCCTATCAGAAACTTGGCCCACAGATCATGAGCACTTATGACCCGGCCAAGGCCGGAGCGTTGTTCCTGCAACTTGCAAAGAGCAACACCTGGCAGGTGCCTACGCTGGTGTGGACAGAGACCAACAGCCGGATCGACGATGCGGACCTGCAATCCGATCCGCGACTGAAATACGTTCCTGCGTCCGTGCGCGGGCTGTGGGACCCGGCGAAGCTGCGCGAAAAAACTTCGCCGGAAGAACTCGCTGCCCTCAAGGCCGAGG
>DATGYF010000173.1:0-1645 GCA_035298145.1 Terriglobales bacterium
AACGGCGGGCAAAGGCTGATTTACTCTCCGTCGCCCTCAGTGCCATCATCGTCTCCAAGCTGTCGAGGTATTCGGTCGGTTGCTTCAGCATCCGCCATGAAGCGCGTTGACAGGGGGCTTATCCTGAAAGCACTGGGAGAACGGGCCAGCTAGCATGTTTGGTGTCTTCTTCTCAATTTTGGTACTCGTGGCGCTCTTGAGTATTTTCGGTGAGATCGCGATGAGAGTTCGTCTCACAAAAAGAGCTTCGCGTGACAAAATAGCGTGGTGGAGAGGCGGCGGCGATGAGGTTGCCGCAACCTATGAAGAGGTATTTCCGGACAGCCGACTCCCGTTTTTCAGGCGCTTTGTTTTCTGGGTATTCGTGACTTTCGCCGGCGTTCTCGTTTTCTCAATGCTCCTGTGGAAATCAAACTGACCCACCACCGCCCGCTAGGCTTGTTTGACTGCCCTCCCACCCTTTGTTACCTTCAAGGGTTTCCACTCCCTGAGTGCCTGCCCCTGTTCGCGGCGATGAAACAGAAACGAGAAGCTGATGGCCATCAAGTTCCGGGGAGTTGATTTCCTCGAATTCGATTCCCTGCTTACGGACGACGAACGCCTGGTGCGCGATACCACGCGTAAATTCATCGAAGACAATCTCATTCCGATCATCGAGGAGTGCAACCGCGCCGGCCGCTTTCCCAAGGAACTGGTCAAGCCCATGGCGGACCTGGGCCTCTATGGCGCAAGCCTGAAAGGCTATGGCTGCGCCGGGATGTCGAACGTTGAATACGGCCTGGTGATGCAGGAACTGGAGCGGGGTGACAGCGGCGTTCGTTCTTTCGTCAGCGTGCATTCCTCGCTGGCCATGTATCCCATTTACGCCTTTGGCAGCGATGAGCAGAAACAGGCCTGGCTCCCGGCGATGCAGAAGGGCGAGAAGATCGGCTGCTTCGGCCTGACCGAGCCCGACTTCGGTTCCAATCCCGGCGGGATGCGGACGCGCGCCAAAAAGTCGGGAAAGGAATATGTCCTCAACGGCGAAAAGATGTGGATCACGTCGGGCTCCATCGCCGACGTCGCGATCATCTGGGCCAAGGCGGAAGACGAAGACAACAAAATCCGCGGCTTTCTGGTCGAAACCGATCGCCCCGGCTTCCGCGCCGAGGACATTCACGGCAAGTGGTCGCTGCGCGCTTCGGTTACATCCAGCCTTTCCCTGCAGGACGTGCACATTCCGGAATCCAATCTGCTGCCAAAAACCGGCGGCCTGAAATCTCCTCTGATGTGTTTGAGCCAGGCCCGTTACGGCATCGGATGGGGCGCGATCGGCGCCGCCATGGCCTGTTACGACTGCGCCCTGCAATATTCACTGTTCCGCAAACAGTTCCACGATCAACCCATCGCCTCGCACCAACTGGTGCAGGAAAAACTTGCCTGGATGATTTCTGAAATCACCAAGGCCCAACTACTGGCGCTGCAAGTCGGACGTCTTAAAGACAAAGACAAGGCCCGGCCGCAACATATTTCCATGTCCAAGCGAAACAATGTATGGATGGCGCTGGAGTGCGCCCGCATGGCGCGTGACATCCTGGGCGCCAACGGGATTGCCGACGAATATCCCATCTTCCGCCACATGGCGAACCTGGAGTCAGTAAAGACC
>DATGYF010000174.1:0-4453 GCA_035298145.1 Terriglobales bacterium
GGATCGATCTCGACGCCGGGACGATCGAAGCGCACGGTTCGCTTCCGTGCGTTCAGTTGCACGTGCCGGTATCCCACCAGTTCGAGCGCTTCGCGGATCTGGTCGGGAGATGGAACATGACGGCCCCCGCCGGAAAAGCCCCAGGCGCGCATGAGCGGGCCGACGGTCAGATCAAAGGTCCCTTCGCTCGCGCGGCTGTACTCGACGCAATCGGACAGGAGACGGAACAACTCCGGCGAGACTGCGACCGGACGCGCGGCCGCCTCGCGATTGATACGGCTCCACTCGCTCGCGGGCCGGTAATTCGAGAGCAACGCGTCCAAGCGGTGGGCTTCCTCAAACGCTGCGTCCATCGCCTGGTTCATGGACGCCCGATCGGAGCCATAGAGGACGACGGAAAACGTAGCCCCCATGGCATCCGTGCTTCTTTCCATCTGCAGCGGTCCGGGTGCCCGCACCAGCAGAACCGCTGCGAACAGGGTGAGAAACAATCGGCTCAGGATTGCTCCCTCGCCATCTGGTTCTTCCAAAAGGCTTCGTAGTCGAACATCGCTTCCTTGATGGGCACGCCGCGCACATCGATCTTTTTCAAGTCCGCCGACCCGAGTCCCACGGCCTCGGCCAGAAGCATCATATTGTCGGCGTACTGGAACGCCTCATCGCCGGGCTGTAATTGTTCCGGAGGATGCCCCTTGGGCTCTTTGAACACGCGATACGGTGCCTCATGCCGGCCGGCACGGGGATTGTAGCCCATGGTAGCCGCGGCCACAGCGTCCGTATTCACGCAGTTCCTGCCGACGACAAGTAGTCCCGGATGAGCGGGCTTGGAACCCAGGACCCATGGGCCCTCGCCGCCGACCATAGAGACGATGCCGTCGGCGATGGCGAGGTCCACCGGGCGCGCGCCGAGAATATCGACGAGAATTCGAGGGAGCCGCCAGCCTTCGTACCGATTCGACTTCGGATCGAGTTCCGCGGGCGCGCCGGAAGGCGCCTGCACCTGCCCGTAGTGGAAGACGGTCTCCCGGTTGCCATACAAGCCCATCGGCGTGATGCCGAACAGGTTCTTGATGCAGACGGTGAGACCCATCTCTTCGTGGTTCTTCATCTTGCCCAGGCTCACGAAGAAATCGCAGTCCTCATAGGAGTGGTTCAACTGGAATGCTGGGAAGATGTACGGTTTGCTCGGGACCTTCAGCAGAGAGTATTGCTTGCCTTGGCCGAGCGCGTTAGTGTCCTCGAATTCGACCAGGGGCGCCGCATTGCGGATGGCGGCGACGTCCCAACCGCCCGAGAGCAACTTGTCTTCGAGTTTGTAGCCGGGCTTGCGACCGCTGGCGCTTTCGAGAATGCGGATGCGCTTCGCGCCGAGTGCACCGAACACCGCAACCACCGCCCCAACCACGCGGGGGTGCACCCAATGCGTGTCGCCCGCCGTGTATCCGGGGAACCGTCCGCCGCCGGTCAGATTGACCTTTATGCCGACCGTCTTCCCCTTGACCTGGTTGCCGATCCCGCCGATCTGATCGAACATCTGCCGGAATCGGGTCGTCAGATCCTCGTCGTAGCTGCGGACCTTGGCGACGGATACCGGTTCCACCGGACCCGCCGATACGGCCCGCGCCCCTTCGGCTGGCCGCGCTGCCATTGCCCCTAGAGCAAGACCAGAAAGTGCCAGCCAATCGCGCCGCGTCACACCCTCTCTTCTCATCATGTTGTCTCCTCTTAATATTCCATCGAAACCGCACCCCACAACAAAAGCTTCGGAATCGTCACTTCCGTTCTTCCCTCGGCCTCCCGCAGCGGCAGATCCACCGCCGCACCCTCGGGTGTTTCCAGGCGAGCCGAGCCGAACTTCCCGGCCACACGAAGCGTGATCGCCTCCACTGGATGGTCGAAATAGTTGAGTAACTGCACGAGCAGAGGTTGTCCGGGACCGCCTCCGCTCGCAAACGTGATTACCGACGGCACATTGAATGGGACCACGCCCAGGTCGTCGTCCGAGAGCAGTTCCTTGAGATCGCGCACCACCGCTTCGGGATCTGGATCTTTGTAAACGACCACGCGGCCCATGCCGGTCGGGACCTCAGCGAACGGCTCCGTCTTCGGAGCGCCGCCCCAGGAGGGACCGGCGATCACGAGCCCGCCGTTCTCGGCGAAATCTTGCAGCAGTTTGCGCTCGGCCGCAGACGGCGAGTCGAGGTCGATGGTCACGAGCGCGCGGAACTTTGCCACTGAAGCGGCGTTCAGCCCGGAACGCGCCACCAGGCGGTAAGGCACCTGGCGGCGTGCCGCGAGGTTCAGGTACTCGTCGGCGAGATCCTGTTTCGTGCTCGCCGGATCGAGCACGATGCCGACATTCCCATACGGCGCAAGGGCACGCCAGGCGGCGTGGCTCTCGGCGAATTTCAGATAGCTCGAGATACGGCGCCATGCTTCGAGCGCCGAGGCATCCCGGGCGCGCAGTTTGGCGCGAAGAGCATCGTCGAGCGAGACGATCCAACGACCGCCAGCCGCGGCAGCATCGGCCACGGTCCGCGCGTATTCGACGGCCGAGGCGTTCTCGATCTGGTCGCTGATCCACACCGGACGCGAGGGCGAGGCAAGACCGAACGACCGCACCAGCCAGATATTCGACTTGATCCACGGCTCGCTCGAGGGCGCACCGCGGATACCCATTTCCGAGAGATTGCGTGCGCTCGGAGCCACGCCCGCGACGGCGACAATCGGTGCAGGCTTCCACCGCCACGGCGCCGCGTCCTTCGCGATCTCGACGACCAACATGGAGTCGGCGGCTTTGCGCAAGGCGGCAGGAAATTCCGGGGCGAACTCGCCTTCGAGCACAAGTCCATCGAGCGCAGCCCGGGCGGCGTCCGCAGCGATTTTCGACGCATCGCCTGCCGCATAGACGAGGCCGAGCACGGCCAGACCGCGCTTGTGTGCCGCCTCCGCATAGACCTTCACGAGTTGCTGCTGCTCGGCTTCGACAGCCGCATCGGCGGGCGCGCTCCAGGTGACCAGCAGGCAGTTCGCGGGCGAGTCTTCAAGAAGACCGAGCGTGGCGGGTTCGTACCAGCGGGCGAGAGCGTCGCGGACAGCAGCATCGGCGGGGAGCGTTTTCGCCCGGGTTCGCCAGGCAAGTTCCAACGGGCCGCCAGTCCACCGGACCGGAACCCACGCCTCCGGAGCACGGGGACCCGAGATTCCGAGCGTGCACGGCAGCAAGAAGAGCGCCATCAGACGGGGGAACCAGCCGGGCATGTCCTCTCTCCACGATATTTCGTTACTGGGTCCGATTGTCAGCTTTCCTGACGCCCGCTGCAAGAGAAACCCGCGGGCAGCCGCGAGGGGTAGGCTGGAATTTGCGAAGGGCACCGCACGGGAAAGGGCCAATGCGAAAGATAGCGGTTTATTCATTTCCGCAGGTTCACCAGTTCTGCTGTCAGCGTAGCTGACGTTTGGTATCAGACGACACACATAAGCATCCAGCTGCTTCCCCGTTTCCGTCGCGGGTTCTGGGTTGTCTTGGGTTGTCGAAAATTCTGATTAAAGACATGTGTCCACGAATTCCTTTTTTCCTGTATCAGATCCCGGAATATGAGTGCTGAAACCATGGCGTACGTCATGCCATTTCCCGAAAAAGCCGTTGCGACAAACTGATGCGGTTTATACCCGCCAACGAGCGGCAGGCCGCCCACCGCTTCAAGGACGGCCCCGATCTATTTGCGAACGATTTGATAGGACCGTCCGCCTAAAAGGCCGGCAAGGTATTTCTCGAGCGCATCGAACCTCTTCTTCGGGCTGACAGGAAGCTCGGAACGATGGTCTTCGCCGCCGACGATCATGCGGTCCACTGGAGGCTGTTCCCCGATGTTAGGAAGGGACGCGTCACAGGGCCGAGTGCCGGGCGCTCACCCTTTCCAGGCATGTTCCCCGCCGCCCCCTGGTCGTCCAATTCAGAGTTGAGCAGGTTGGACACTGTTAGAGTGGATCGCTTCTCCCTGCCGTAGACATCTGTGTGGTTGCCATCGGGAACACGGGCAGCAGCAAGGTAGTCTCAGACTGTGGCTCATCGCAAGCACCCACATACTCACGCGCATCGCAGCCAAGGAACGAAGTAGAAATCGAGTTGGGAATGCCAGAGACATCGCCAAAACAATCTTTTGACAACCAAGTTGCAACTGTGCTGATCCGAACCCCCATTCTTTGAATCAAATGTTCCATAACGACTTGAAAGCAGCCTTTTCAAATTTCTATTGCTTTGCTCTGCTCTGGTACGGGCTACTGTAGCTGCTGACTGAAAGCTACCTACAGAGATCAAGGGATTGTCATGGCAAAGGTGATTGAGTTTTACGTACCGAAGAGATTCCGGAAACCGTTGAAGTGGGCTCCGCAGCTGCAATGCGGAAAGCTTATCGAGTTTTGCTCGCAGGCAAAGAAATCAGCCTAGCTC
>DATGYF010000175.1:0-6582 GCA_035298145.1 Terriglobales bacterium
TGCGTCATGGCAGACATTTCAGTGTCGTCCGTGAAAGCCGGGGTATTTCCTTCGTCCTGGAAGTCCATTGGATCCTGGTGCAACATTCATCGAAGAATGCCGAAGCCGTGCGCCACCTCTGGGCCGAAACGCGTCCCCAAATCTTTTTCGAAGTGCCGGCGCGTTCACTAAGTCCTGAGTGGGAGTTCCTGTACCTCTGCATGCACGCCGCGGACCATGATTGGCAGGTCCTGAAATGGCTGGTGGATATTCATCAGATCGTATTGTCCGGAACAGTGAATTGGCGGAAGGCGATGGAAGAGGCGGAAAGGCTGGAGCTCGGCCCGGCCATTCGCCAGACGCTGGCTGTGTCCTCCCTTCTCCTGGGAACACCGTTGCCCGCGGACTGTTCTCCGGTCCACCTGCCGGAGCGCTTGCATATCTTTCCCCAGACTCCCCTTCCGGAAGACTCCCCGGAAGCGACCCTGGCTTTCCGTCATCTGCGCGTACTCACGCGGTCTCTGGACAAGTTGGGATACTTCGCGACGGCTGTTTTTGCACCCAAGCTGACGGACCTGGAATTCGTGCGATTTCCTCCGTCGCTTGGCTTCCTCTATTACTTAGTCCGTCCCGTGCGCCTGGCATGCAAGTGGATTTTTCGTTTATCCGCTCACGTTTTCCAAAATCGCCTCATGAACGTGGGGAAGCAGCGAGAAGTCGCGAGGGAAGGTGAGGCGGTAAAAGAGGGGCAACGCAGCGATTCGGCTTAAGCGCCCAAACTCATCGCGCAACCGCCGGCGGTCGTTAATATCGATCAGATATGTAAACCTGACCAGCTCCATGAAAGCGTCCCTCGGAGAGACTGCCGCAATGCTGACGGACTCTTCTTCCATCTCGTCAGGAGGCGATAGAAAATACATTCGCTGCAAGCGGGCTGGCTCGTCACAGAACGAGAGGCCGATGTTCTGATTTACCCGCTTTTTCCCGGTATAGTGCGCAACCTCCGCCAGCGGCTTTCTGGGCCCGAAGAGCGCCTCCGCGGTCTCAGGCCACAGTCGCAGACCGGGATAACTCGGGATCGCTAACAGCTGTCCATCCTCTTCTTTCACCAGAAGGCAGTCGTCGGTCAGGACGGGCGATCCCTTCCCGGAAAAGCTGGAGGCCAAAGTTGATTTCCCCTGGCCCGTTTCCCCCAGAAAAGCGACCGCTCCATGAGGAGTGAGGACGGCGCTTCCATGCAGCACCAGGCGGCCTTGCTTACTCAGTAGTAATGGGATTACCTGGTCCAGAAGAAGGTGCCTGATGGTGTCAGTGGGTATGCCTGGTCCTGGACAGCAGGAAATCTCTCTCCCGTCCCTGTGAACTACAAAGTCGGCCAGATTGGGGAAACGTAACAAGTAGTCGCCGCCTTGCCTGCCTAGCAGGAGCCACGGCGCATCGTCGCCCGCATACCAAGTATGCAGCCATTGGCAATCATCCCAGCGACGCGACTGCCTGGAATCGAGCGCGAAGGCAAATTCCGGCTCCGGGCACTCGACGGAACTCAACTCTGGAAGGGGTAAATTGCTCTCGATTGCCACGTCGCACACGCTATAGGTTGGCATGGGTCACTGCGAGTAGCGGGTCACCACTTCGGCGACGAACGTCGCGGCTTCTTGCGAAGAACGGAACAGCTTCGGGTGCCGGCGAAAAACCTCCTGCTCCACCTCGGCGAGAGGCCGCCGGCCATCGCAGAGGGTCAGAACGGATAGTCGGGCGTCTCCCCATGGTGTGAGCTGCGGAACGGAACTCGGCTGGGTATGCTGCAGGTCTTCTTCACAGAGAAGGAGGCCTCTGAACGTAGAGTGCTTGAATGAGGCTTTGCAGGCCCGTCCTTGGTCGGACTGGTCCCCATTTTTCTCATTCCAGATCTCTACCGTCCAGGTCACCATGGTCTCCCTTGGCACGATATGCATTACCACCCGCACATAGTCACCCTTCACGACATCTACCGGGCGATCGATGGGAAAGAAGATATTCCTCCGGTTGATCGAATCCGGGGCCAGCGGCGAATTGGTCATGTTCACTTTGGGTGAGAGATGGGCGGAAAACCAGCCTGCGATGCCGTGGAGGCAGCCGTTGCGGGAAATCGCAGCGCAGCCCTCCATTTTGAACGGCGAAGCAGTGACTTCCGCCAGATCAAGAGCAATGATCCGGAGGGGTGCGCCCAGGAGAGCTTCAGGCTGAAATTTGCATGGATAACCCGTATTTGCCGCCAAAGAGCGCGCCGGACTGAAGTCAAATCCTGCCGGTGAATTGTTCCAAAACTCAACCTGGTTCCACATCGCCTTGGATTCGACGGGCGCCACCAGCAATTCAATACCGCATGGCACCATTGTGCCGCCGGGTTTTAGAAAGCGTTCCCTGGCATCGCTAAAATATTCGAGCAAGCCAGCGTTGAACCCGAAGTGTCCAATCTGGTCTGCAACGATGACATCAACCTTCTCCGGCAGTTCAACGCGGGTGGACAGGCCCTTTATAAATACGACTCGGTCCTGAAGGCCGTTTACCTGGCAGATCTCCCGGGCCAGGCCGACCATTCCGCCGTCGTCAACCGAATAGACTCGCTTCGCGCCTGCTCGACAGGCCAGTAGCCCCAGAATTCCGGTCCCTGAACCCAAATCCAGGACAACATCGCCAGGCTTTACGACCTCACTGATGGCCCGGCTGAACGCGGAGATACGTGGCTGATCGGATAAGTATTCTCGATGCTCATCGACAACAAGGGACAAGAAATAACTCCTCTTGGAAAAGAACCTGTCTCACCCCATCCGGCGCGAATCCGCCAAATCTTTTGGACATAAATCCGAAGAGTGGAATCCCAACCCAGCTTTCAGAACCTACAGGCACATCATCATCATGGTTGTCCCACTATCGGCCCCTGTGCCTTGGCCGCCTTGTGTCAGCTTCGCGATGTTCCCGTACTCCAGGAGGTTCGGGGAAATGTAGGTTTTCTTTAAGGTGGTCCTGGCAGCCTCGATTGATGAGATCTTCTTCTCTACTTCGTCCATAGCTTGGCTCCCGTTAAACAGGTTGAATTTCACGAGCGGCGAGGATCTCCGATGAGGCATGACCCGCCCCCAGGAAAGCTGCCCTGAACCACAACTCAATGCCGCAGATCATCCACAGCTGCCAGGTGTGCGCGATCAGCCCGCCATTCGATTGCTTGTAGCTTTGTATCATCTCCCGGTACAGGCCGCTGGCTTGATTTCCATCTACCCATCCCATGGACGCTATTGTAAGCGAATTAAAGAAATTTTCGCCTCCGATTGCCTCCAGAGCTTCGGGGAACACCTGGCTGAAGTCAGCTTTGGTCAAGCGACGCCGGATGGTCTCGGGCAAGAGGCCCCGCATCGCATTTCGTAGAATAAACTTGGGTTCGCGTCCGCGCCAGCGCTGCTCTTCCGGCAAGGCAAATGCGAACTCGATCACTCTCCGGTCCGACAGCGGATGCCGCCTTTCGAAGCCATATCGCGATTCGGACCGATTTCCGATCTCGTATCCCTGGCACGCCCATCCGTCCGTGAGATTGCGATACATGTCTTCCTGGGCAAAGGTGGGGAACTTCTTATGAACAGGTTCGCTCTGTCTTTCGGTTAACCGTGCCCGATGCGCGAACTGCTGATCTATCCACGGTGGAGGCACGTAGCCACGCCTCAGTGCCCATTTGACGCCACGGCGCGCGAGCGGCGGCAGAAGAGGAAAGAATCCGACCTTTAGAAGAGCGCGCCGGGGGAAGATAATGGCAGGCACTCCGGTTGAAGTTCGGCCAAACTGCCGATCACAGCGCAGCTGACGCACCAGGGACAATAGGTTGAGCCGGCGCAGGAAATCAGCATAGTGATAAAAGCTTCCCGTGAGCCACTCATCTCCCCCTCCGCCGCTAAGAACCACCCGGAGCCCATTTCGCTGGCAGAGGACCGAGATTGGGTTCGAAATGACACCGTTCGGATAATCCGGGAAATCTTCATAACGACGGGCGTCCTCAAAATACAGGGACGGCGGGAGCGCCTCCTGGTGCAATTTGTGGGACTCCACCTTCCACATATCAACGGCGTCATCAATGTACGAACTCTCGTCGTATGACCGGCCCGGGTAAACCAGTGAAAGCGTTGCAAAATCGTGGTCAGCGGCCAGCCCTTCTCGATAGACCTCCTGTGCCATGGCAACCACCGAGGAAGAATCCAGGCCGCCGCTCAGTTCCGCCCCAACCGGCCCATGGCTCCGCAATCGGCAGCGCACGGCTTCTTTAAAAACCGAGGAGAAGTGCTCTGCATACTCCTTATCAGTTCGGTAGCGAACCTCTTTGCCTGGATCGAGATCCCAATAGACGCGTTTGTCGATCCGGCCTTCTCGAATCAAAAGAGAGTGCGCCGGGGGGAGGCGCAAAATACCCTTGTACAGGGTTTCTTCCCGGTCGGTTAGGTTCGCAGCCAAATACTCTGCCACCATTTCTTCATTGGGCTCGCGGGGAACAGATGCGTCCCGAAAAAGCTGTTGGAGTTCAGATGCCCCAAGGAATTTGCGGCCGTCGCTATGATAGTAAAAGGGCTTGATCCCCAGTATGTCCCTGGCACAAAAAAGCTGCCGGTGCCGCTTGTCCCAGATGACAAAGGCAAAGTCACCGATGATCCTCGCCGGGCACTCAGTACCCCAACATTCGTAAGCCCTCAGGACAAGTTCAGCGTCCGTATCGTCGCGAAGCCTCGCACCCGCTGACTTGAGCGCCGCGAGAAGATCTTCGCGATTGTCCACACGGCCATCCATGGTGAGGCACAAGTTGTTCGATTCATTCGTGAGCGGTTGCCGTTCGTAAACCGACTCCGGAGTGGTATGAAGCATGCAATGCCCCAGACCAACCGGTCCATCGATCCAGTGCCCCACGCCGTCAGGCCCTCGATGAGCGCTGGCATCGATCATCCGGTGAAGAACAACAGGGTCAACCGGCAGGCCGTTGATGTTGTAGATGCCGGCGATGCCGCTCACGAGGCAGCCTGCTCTTTCGGGTGGACGCTCTCGATCGCAGAGTTGAAACGGAGCGGGATTGAGAATAGGCCGAGTTCGACCTTGGCGAGCCAGTCCGGAGCCGGGGGCTCCAAGACTTTGCGCACCCTAGGCACGGGTGTCCTGGCTTTTCTGGGGCGGAGAGACACTTACCAGGCCTTTGGTATGCAATTCTCCCACGAGTCGCAGAAGGTCGCGCTCAAGTGTGTCTGGGGAAACATCATATTCCTGATGAATCTCTTCGAACACTCTGCGCAGCGGCCCACCTTGCTGGAGGAGTGCCCAGATACGTGCCCCCAGCTGTTCGAGACCGAAGTACGTCCCGGACTCCAGGTTCAGAATCACGACCTGACCATTGAAGTCGCGTGCCACGAGGTCGTCGCCAATCGCCACGATTGATTCCAGCGTAACTTCCTTTACAGGCATGAGAGTCCGTGACAGTCAGAGTATTTCCAGCGAGTCGAGTTCCTACGATGCCGGGCGCGGATGAATTATATCCTCAATCCAGGAAACATTCGGCCCGCTAACTCTTGAAAAATGATGTGCTTCTGGAGCGGCTTTCGGGCCGCCATGGCCTGTAGAATCAAGGGCCACGATTTGGCTGGGATTCTCTGAACCGCAGTTCGGGCTCCACCAGCGGCCTTAACGGCATCTCGCTTGCCCGTCGCCGCCTGATTTGTGCCTTCATTCCCACACCATCATCGGCGTGTAGCGCTGCAAGCCAGAGTCGCCGATCATTACCCGGTCCTGACATTCAACCCAGGCGTGGGCTTCGAAGTGTCCCGTGTCTTGGCTGACGCCAATCCGAATTCTGGATGGCAGGCCTTCCTGCCGGAGCATGATATGCAGAACCAAGGCCTGGGTCAGACAGGTGGCGCGGGGCACATACCGGCTGATAGCGCGCACCGCCCAACTGAGTTGGTCCGACGAGTAGTAGCTCTGCCGAGCTAAGCGCGGACGGGCCAGGAACTTCACCACCTGCGGCAACCTGGCAAAAGGGACAATCCACAAAGCCAGCCGGACGGAGCACACCAAAGCAGCGGCCCGCATCAAGGTGGGAATTTCTCGCAACCGAGGGAGACGGGCCATGCTGAAAACCTGAAGCCGCTACTATATCGCAAGAAACTCACGTGGGGACAGCCGCCCTCGGCTGTCCGGCGGAGCGAAGCCCCGCTGGACTTCCGGAAAACTAAGTCGAGCTGCGCTCGACCCGACAGCCGAGGGCGGCTGTCTCCACATGTATAGCGGATATAATTCCCTGCAATGTCCTTCCGTCTCGGGAAGTTTCTTTATACCCTGTGCCTCATTGCCTTGTTGGTGCCGGTGGCCGGGGCCGTTGCCCTGTCATCGTGGCGCGGCGTTTTACGCGACAGTGGCGGAAAACCAATCAGCGCGGCAACCGTCAAACTTACCTCGTCAACAGGGGGCCGCCACTACCAAGCCTCGACAACTGGCAGCGGCGAGTTTGCCCTCTCTGACATCCTTGCCGGAGACTATGACGTTTCGGTGGAAAGCGGCGGCAAGAGCTGGCGCATGTCGACGCCCCTCGCCATTGCGGGC
>DATGYF010000176.1:0-3279 GCA_035298145.1 Terriglobales bacterium
GGCAGTTCTTCAACTAGAGCGAAATGGCGCGCTCTTCCGAGTGCACGGACTAGTACGCTAGAAATCTGCTTGACACCGCCGGCATTGTCAGAGACGCGCGCGATGTGACGCCAACTACGCCTGACTCCTTCGCCATGTCGCCTCGCGAGCCGGAGGTAGGGGACTGGGCTTGGATGAGGTTCAGATTGACGTGCAGCGAATGAGCCGACCACGGGGATTTATCTGGCTGGGGAGACGTCTTTCTTCGCGGTCTGCTCGTTGGCGGTGCGCTCTTCGACTCTAGACTCGAGCTTCGGCGCGTTGCCCTTTACCATTTGCCTGATACTAGGCCCAAACTCGCGGAGGAGGTTGATCCCCGCGCCTCTGCCAATCGTCGAACCAAAATTGTTGAAGGTCGCCGAAGAAGATCGCGCCCAATATGGCCGGTACGCAGTGTGGATAGCAACCGAAGTCATTACTGCGAGAAAATACGACGTGTTCAGCCTTCTTTTTCCCGCATCGCTACGCGTTATGAAAAGGCGTGAAACTGCGTCCGTGGCCCGGCTAACGAAGCTGTCGCTGGTCGCAGGGTAATACGGTAGGTCCCGCTCGCGTAACGACGGATAGAGGTACTTATCAAAAAAAGTTCTGGGCTGTTCTGGGATGAGGACCGCTTTAAACGTGGCGGTTAGCTCGGGTGGCAGTCGGGGAGAAACCTGTCCCGATTCTTTTTCCCGCACTACACCCGCGTTGATGTCAACCGCGCCAACTCTCAAAGGCGAGGGCGCTGCATCGACGAACGCGTGAAATTTCTCCGCTTGTGTCGGAAGTAGTACCGAGGGAGCATCAGGAAGTGTGCTCCACGTGCGCATCTCCTCAGGCTGCAATTCTGGCGAGTTTGGGCCGTTACACCGTAACCCTGGAAGCAAATCAGCTGAAGAACGGTCGCTCTGCCCCAGCGCCCCACAAGCAGCCAGCAGAAAGAAAGAAACGACCCGGATTGGTGCAATTCGCTTCACCATGGCCCGGTCCTGCAAATTGACGTTAGCACTCCGCGTTACACTCGTCTGAGCAAGAGTGCTCACTCTAGCCATTCCAATCCGACGGACGCCGCGTCCCGTAGGCGAGCCGTCTTTGGAGTCACGCGCATACACCTGCCTTGTAAGAGCCGGCTTGCGGGAGGGTCGGTAACCATTACTTACTGCTACAGCAAAGGAGGGTCACCCTTCAATCGGGTAAGAACCCTATTACTGTAATTACTGTCTGAGCGGCAGATGAAGCTCTGACTGGAAGTCGATTGACGGCGACGGTGCTCATTCGCATGGTCCTGGCGACCAACCTAAACCGTCTTCGAGTACAGGAAGACCATCCAGGCAATCTTGCCTCACGCTACCCTGGGTATTACGCAGAATCTTCACATCAAAGCCGTGAACGCCGATTCAGTGACAGCGATGCAATCGCTGGAATCGTCGGTGGAATCGGTATTGTGCGCCAACCGTGCGCCGGGAAAGGCACTTTCTTCCTCGCGTGCGGTAAACTAAGTACGGTAGTTTCAATGGGTTGAATCCATCTGAGGGCGCGTAGCTCAAACGGATAGAGCATCGGATTTCTAATCCGACGGTTGCAGGTTCAATTCCTGCCGCGCCTACCATCTTTCTTAGCGCTGCTTCCGCTCCGACGATTCAGGCGGCTAGACCTTGGTGGCAGCCTTCGGCATTCTGTGTTCGCAGGTAGTATTCAGACAGGAGTCGGGCAGCATCAGACGCTCGACCGGCTTTCCGCCCACGATGTGCGACTCGATAATCTCATCCACATCGTCCAGCGTAACCCGGCCATACCAGACCGCATCGGGATAGACCACCAGGTTGGGGCCGTGCTCGCACTGATCGAGGCATCCGGATTGGTTGGCGCGTACCTTTCCTTTGAGTCCGCGCGCCGCCAGCTTTTCCTTGAATGACTTCTGCAGTTCAGCCTGACCGGCAGGATCGCAGCAGGGACGTGGAGCGCCCGCCGGACGCTGGTTGCCGCAGATGAAGATATGCTTCTCGAACTTGGGCATTACAAAAATGTATAGGATTTAGACAGTTCCTGCTTGAACCGGGGCCGCCGAAATGCACCTGATCGGGGTAAAATGCTGCGGGGCGTTCGGAGTCCCGAATACGGGGCGAAAATGAATTACGTCTCTGTTCTTCTGCTCGCGGCATTTCTCGTCCTGCCGAATTCTCTATCCATCGGCCAACCGCCCCAGGCACAACGCCCTCCCGACGGCGGGACTCGTGAGGTCTTGATCAGTATTCTTATCCCGTCCGTGCCGGACGCGCCTTTCAGCGCCACCGTGAGCACCGAATGGATCCGGCAGTTGGCGGACGGCACAACGATTACCGTTGGGAATCGTAGAGCCATCGCACGCGACCGCAAGGGTCGCATCTTTCAGGAGCGCCGCTTGCTGGTACCGAATGATGGCAAGCACGAATCAGGGGTCACGCAGATTGAAATCAGCGATCCCGTAACACACGAATTTTTCATTTGTGTTCCCCAGGCTCGGGTTTGCCAGGTGGAGTTCTTTTCCGCTCCCAGCTTCGTACCTACCCCGGCCGCCGCCTCGACTCAACCGGGGTCTCCGACGGTTGAAGACCTGGGCAAGCAATCCATCGCGGGTCTGGACACGGTGGGCAAGCGGGAAACGACAGTCATCGAAACTGGCGCCATTGGCAATGACAGTCCCCTGATGGTCAGGCGTGAGTTTTGGTACTCGCCTCAGCTTGGGGTCAATCTCGTCAGCAAGGTGAACGATCCGCGTGTGGGTATTCAGAATTTCGAAGTTTCGGACATCGTTCTTGGCGAGCCTGACACGACGCTCTTCGCATTGCCCAGTCACTCCAGGGTGATCGATTTGCGGAAGTGATGCAAGAGAGCTTCCAGCTGCTAGTTCCTAGCTGAGAGATGGAGACCGTGGAAACTTAGGAGGGTGAAGGCTAGCAGCCAGGAGCCAGCAGCCGCTCTTAGTCTTTCAAAGGAACCATGTTCTTGTCGCCCTGGCAGAAAGTGGCAACGCGCTGCAGTCCGCCTTCGGCTTGCGGCATAAGCCTGACAGGCCCAAAGCAGTAAACCGCGTGGCCGTTTTCCGCGAAGTACCACTGGCCTCCCTTGCGCGCGGGACGCTTGGCAGCGCTGCGATCGACGGGCGGCTTGGGCGGTGGAAGGCGGTACGAGCCGTACAGCGAAGCTGACAACAACAATGTCGCGAATACTTTCATGGGGACTACATTCCCTAAAATCCGGACCCCGAAAACCTAGATC
>DATGYF010000177.1:0-6025 GCA_035298145.1 Terriglobales bacterium
GGCGTCAGCGTCTTTCCCGACGATGGACTGGACGCGGAGACGCTCATCAAAAACGCGGACACGGCCATGTACCAGGCCAAGGAGAACGGCCGCCAGAGCTACAAATTCTTCAAGCCGGCGATGAACGTCCGGGCGGTGGAGCGGCAAGCCATCGAAGAGAGCCTGCGGCGGGCCCTGGAGCGGCAGGAATTTGCCGTCCACTATCAGCCCAAAGTCAGTCTCAAGACGGGAGAGATTACCGGGGCGGAGGCCTTGCTGCGCTGGACCCATCCCGTTCGCGGGCCGATCCCGCCCGGACAATTTATTCCGATTGCGGAAGACTGCGGCCTCATTCGACCTATCGGAAACTGGATCCTTCGCGAAGCCTGCCGGCAGGCCCGCGTCTGGCTGGATGCAGGCCTGCCCCTGGCCAGCATGGCGGTAAACATTTCCGCCGTACAGTTTCGCAACGAGAGCTTCCTGCCGGGAGTGTTCGCCACCCTGGAGGAGACCGGCCTGGATCCAAAATTTCTCGAGCTTGAGCTGACCGAAAGCGTTCTGATGAAGCACGCCGAGTCCACCGAAGTCATCCTGAAGACGTTGCGGGCGCGAGGCGTGCAGCTGGCGGTCGATGACTTCGGCACGGGATACTCCAGCCTGAGCTACCTGAGAAGGTTTGCCATCGACGCCCTCAAGATCGACCAGTCTTTCGTCCGCCAGATCACCACCACTCCGAGCGAAACCACGATTGTGACCGCGGTCATCAGTATGGGAAGAAGCTTGAACCTGCGGGTGGTGGCGGAGGGCGTGGAAACCACGGAAGAACTGGCCTTTCTTCAGGCCCACCAATGTGACCAGGCCCAGGGATATTATTTCAGCCGGCCGGTGGCCGCGCCTCAATTCGCCGACTTGCTCGCAACTCAATGTGCGCGGTCTTCCCTCTCTCCCCTCGGCCCGTTCGCCCGTGCGGCCAGCGCCGCATCCGGGAACCAGAGCTGATCACCAGGTTTCGCACCCTGCTTCGCCTTAGACGGGCAGCGCTTTCCTGGTCATTTCTCCGTCCAGCATCCGCCAGATACCCAGCGGATTGCTGTCTCGCAATTCGTCCGGTAGCGCTGATTCCGGAAATCCCTGGTAACAGACGGGGCGGCAAAAACGGAAAATTGCTCCACTGCCGACCGACGTCGAGCGTCCATCCGAAGTCGATGGATAGGGGCCGCCGTGCACCATAGCGTGGGAAACTTCAACCCCGGTCGGGAAACCATTGAAAACCAGCCGGCCAACCTTGGTCTTCAGGATCGCGAGCAGATCGCTGAACTCGCGCAGATCGGCTTCGGTACCGAGAATGGTTGCGGTCAGATGTCCACCCAGGTTGCGTGCCACTTCCAGGACCTGCTCGCGCTTGGAATGGCGCACGATCAGGGTGGCGGGGCCGAAGACTTCTGCAGCCAGGTCCGGATTTCGCAGGAATGATTCAAGGTCGGCTTCGAACAGCGCGGCACCTACCCCGAACTCCTGGTCAGCGCTCGAGGCCTGCCTTGCCGCCAGGAGCTTCACTCCTTTTTCGGTTTTGCGGCGCGCCGTGGTGGATTGATAAGCAGTCCGTATTCCGGAAGTCAGCAGGTTGAACTGCCGAGACTCGATGACCAGCTTCCCCAATCTGTCGATGAAGTTCGTGGCGTCGCCGTTCTCGGGCAGGAATAAGAGCCCCGGCTTGGTGCAGAACTGGCCCGCCCCCATGGTAAGAGAGGCGTAGGTTCCAGTGGCGAGGTCGTCGCCGCTTTGCCGCAGCGCGCCCGGCAAAATGAAAACCGGATTGGTGCTGCTCATCTCGGCAAACACCGGGATGGGTTCGGGACGCGCCGCCGCCAGGTCCATGAGCGCTCTTCCGGCACTATGCGACCCCGTAAAGCCCACAGCCTTCACCAGCGGATGTTTGACCAGGGACACACCCACGCCGGCGCCGGAATCAAGCAGGAGCGAGAAAACTCCTTCCGGCAATCCACATTCGCGAGCACTCTCGCGTAACAACTGCCCCACCAGTTCGCTGGTGCCAGGGTGGGCGGGATGCCCTTTGACGATCACGGGGTTTCCCGCAGCTAGCGCCGAGGCCGTGTCTCCGCCAGCCACGGAGAAAGCCAGGGGAAAGTTACTCGCGCCGAAGACCACGACGGGGCCGAGAGCATGCAGCATGGAGCGGATATCGGGCCGCGGAGCCGGTTTGCGGCCGGGATCAGCCCGGTCGATGCGAGCCATCACCCACGAGCCTTCTTCCACCACTTCCGCGAAGAGACGAAGCTGGCCGCAAGTGCGCGCAGTTTCTCCTTGCAGGCGGGGCTTGGGCAGAGCGCTCTCCTGCTCTGCGCGCTCCACCAGCCCATCCACCGCGCCTTCAATTTTGGCTGCGATGGTGCGCAGGAACTTCCCTTTTTCACGACCGGAGGTCTGGCTGTAGATGGCAAAAGCTTCATGCGCCAGGCTGGCCGCCAAGTTTACTTCGTCAGGTTTTGCAGTGAAGAAATCCGGCGGCAGGCTCTCCCCCGTGCGGGGGTTGGTGGCCTGAAAACTTGGCCCGGCGTTGCCGCCTGAACGGGATCCGATGATTGATTGTCCTGATAATTTCAAAAGGCTCCGCCTCCGGCTGCCGGGTGCTCAGTACCAGAAAAATAGTATATCGGCTCAAACCTGCAATTGAACTGCACGCTTCAAACCTCCCATTTCCAGTTCCGTCGCTCGTGTCAATTCCAGCCGGCCGGGTGTCCCACACCTTGGCGCACTTGGCCAATGTGTGCCCTCGGTCGAGCCTCCATAATCAAGGCTGATCCAACGAATCCTGTTGCATCAACAGGACCACCTTCTGTGTAGTCTCGAGTTCGGTGGCGGCAGACCTAGCGGGCTAACCCACCTGCACGGTTAGCATCGATATCGATCCGCCATCGACACCTTCGATTGGGAAAGTGATGATGTCGCCTTGCTGCTTAGTCGCGATGACATACAGCATGGGCAAGTAATGATCCGGGGTGGGAATCGAAAGCAAAGCTTCGGGTCCGAGTTTCTCGTATTCAATAAGAGGTTTGTACTCTCCGGCTACCATCATTTCCTTCGCATCCCGTTCAAAACGAACCGCCCAATCATAAGGATCGGGCATGTGTCGACCCCACGCATAGGCGTGGAGATTGTGGACCAGGTTTCCGCTGCCGAGGACCAGGATGCCCTCTTCGCGCAATGGCGCGAGCTTCTTGCCAATCTCAAAATGGAATGATGCTGGCTTATTTTCGTCGATGCTTAACTGCACGACGGGAATGTCAGCTTCGGGATATACGTGCCGAAGCACCGACCATGTACCATGATCGAGTCCCCAAGAGTTGTCGAGCGTTACTTCCAGCGGTGCGAGCAATTTTTGCACTCGACGGGCGAGATTGGGATCACCAGGCGCAGGATATTGCACTTGAAATAATTCTCGCGGAAACCCGCCGAAATCGTGAATAGTTTTCGGCGAGGTGGCGATGGTTACTCCGGTTTCTGAAACAAACCAGTGGGCCGAGATAGAGAGAATGGCTTTGGGTTTGGGGATCGTCCGTCCGATGCGGCTCCATGCTTTTGTGTAGCCGTTCTCGAGGACGGCGTTCATCGGATTGCCGTGACCAAAAAAGATCGCGGGGAGTATCTCAGCCATGCGCAGGCACCTCTCTTTGATTCAGGCTTCCTCTGCCGGCAATTGGCGCGGGCGGCCGGCATCAGGAGGAAGTGCGACGACACCCGCCATCACCAGGCAGTCAGGGTGACGCCGTCAACGTATTCCGTCATGCTGGCTCCGGTATTCGCAATGTCCATCTGAAACTGCAGTCCCAAATTTTCGCCCCATCCCGCCGGCAGGGGGCCAGGCGCGAAGACGATATTCCAGTTGTATGTCTTTTTACTGGCCGGCCTCCCCTTGCTGTTGTACTGCTCGATGGTGACGGAGTCGTAGTGCTCGAAATTGTCGGGCGTGCTGCGGTGAAAGTTAAGCGTGATGTGGTACCAGGTGTCGGGTTTGAACCGGTTGCAGACAACGTTGGTGTGTGACCATTTGTGACTGCCCGCGTCCCAGACATCCCAGACGGCGGCTGCGTAGTTGCATTGTGTCCCGAACATGAATCTTGTGCCGGTGTCGAATTGCGTGACTTGCTTGTTGTGCTGAAACACATCGAATTCCAGGGCCTGCGCGAATCGGGTGTCACTGGTCACGTTGAGCCAGAAATCCATTTTGAAGTGCGATACCGCGTCATTGGCACCGACCTTGTACCACCACAATCCGTTGGTGTAGGCGCTGCCGCTGATATAAAAATCGCGGCTGGCCCCATCCACCGACGGGCTGGTGATAAAAGGTGAAGAGGAGACGGTGGCCGTCCCGGTGGGAATGCCGCCCGCACAGGTCACGCAAGATCCCCATCCGATGCTGCCGTTAGTGCTGTTGTCCAGAGCGACGGACTCGTCGATTTTCGAGTAGGTAAACGTCTGGGCCGAAGCCAGACCCGAGGTTAATAAGCAGAAGCAGAAAAATGACCGGAGGACCTGCATGGCTCACCCCTGAATTACGATAGGAAGTACGTCCCGCGCGAACCCCGCCCCTGTTGGGCTCCAAGCATATTCTGATCTTCGCGATGTGCGACTTATATCACAGAATTCGGCTAGCACAAGCGGTGGTGTGCACATTTGTTTGGCTCCCGGCGGGTCTCAAAGAATATCGGAAGAATCCGAAGCATTAGTGTTCGGCACCGGACACCTTTTTGCCCACCTGACAAGTGAGCCTGCTCGCCCGTGGCGGGGTTCGACGACCGCGAGAGGCGAGAGAGCGTAGGCCAGCCCCGCTATTTTTCAGGGGGCGCGGCAGGCGAGTGCTGTAGACTGTCGCCGCGCGAAATGGTTTGTCTCCCAGAGGAGGTCTGAACGTGTCTGATTCATTCGCCAGGGAAATCACTCGCCGGGGATTCATTGCCAAGGTTGGCCAAAGTCTGGCGGTAGCCAATCTTGCCGGGACGCTCTTGAAGGGGGCTGAAGCACTGGAAGTACCGGATCCGCCGGGGAAGAAATTAGGCTGGGCGATTGTCGGCCTGGGCAGTCTAGCTATCAACCAGATCCTGCCGGCGTTTGCGAAATGCGAGAAGTCGAAGGTGGTGGCCTTCGTCAGCGGCCATCCCGATAAAGCCAACAAATTGGCGCTGCGTTACGGCGTGAACCCGAAGAATATTTACAACTACCAGAACTACGACACCATCCGGGACAATCCTGAAGTTGACATCATCTACATCGTGCTGCCCAACGGGATGCATGCCGAGTACACGATTCGCGGGCTCCAGGCCGGCAAGCATGTGCTCTCGGAAAAACCCATGGCCAACACGCCCGCCGACTGTCAGCAGATGGTCGATGCCGGACGCAAGGCCAATCGAAAACTGATGGTGGCCTACCGCTGCCGCTATGAACCCTTCAACCAGGAGGCGATTCGCATGGCCCGCCAGCAGGAACTGGGGCCGACCAAGGTCATTCTGGCTGATCACGGTTTCAACATAGGCGATCCCACGCAGTGGCGTCTGAACAAAGCACTCGCGGGAGGGGGATCGCTCATGGATATCGGCATCTATTCGTTGCAGGCGGCGCGGTACCTTACCGGCGAGGAGCCCAGCGAGATCAACGCCATGATGTACACCACGCCGGGCGACGTGCGTTTCAAGGAAGTAGAGGAAACGATAAATTTTCAACTGCGATTCCCCAGCGGAATTCTGGCCAATTGCACTTCCAGCTACGGCTACTCGGGACAAAATCGTTATCGCGTGGTGACCACCAAGGGCTGGTTCGAACTGGAGCCCGCGACCCAGTACACTGGCTTGCGGATGTATGTGCACCACGACGACACGACCGAAGAGCGCCTGCTTCCCGTGCGCGATCACTTTGCGCTGGAGATGGACCACATGTCCGGTTGCGTGATGGAGAACAAAGAGCCGCTTACGCCCGGGGAAGAGGGATTGCGCGACCTGACGATCATGATGGGCATCTATGAAGCGGCCAG
>DATGYF010000178.1:0-16686 GCA_035298145.1 Terriglobales bacterium
CGCCGCTCACGCGATTAGTGAGACGAAAAAGAATACCCTGCTCGTTGCCGATAAGCCCAATCCCGCCTATCAGCAAAGAAATAAGGAAACCACCGAATGTCGCTAAGTACGGCAGCGGAAGGTGAACTAGTGAACTGTCGCAAAGTAACCATTACTAGTTGTTATGCTTCTAAGTTGGTATGGCGACAGACAGCGAAGTATCTCTCACCAGCAACCAACGGTCGGAACTCAGCAGCATTGCTCAATCGCGTTCCCTGCCGGCCGGCTACGTCTTTCGCGCCAAGCTCATCTTGATGCTGGCAGAAGGAGCCTCCTTCAACAGCATTAAACGCAGGCTGCAGACCAGTGCTCCCACCATCATCCGCTGGAAACAGCGCTTCCTGGAATCCGGGCTCGACGGGCTCGATACCTATCATCCCGGCCAGAAGGCCACAGTTCTGACTGCGGCTTTGCGGGCTCGGATTCTGTCGGCCACCCGCAAGAAACCCAGCGACGGTTCCACGCATTGGAGTTGCCGCAAACTGGCAACAGCGCTGGGAGTCAGCAAAGACGCTGTGCATCGGGTCTGGAAAGAAGCGGGCCTAAAACCGCATCGTCTGGAGCGTTACTTGGCCAGCGACGATCCCGAGTTCGAAAGCAAAGCGGCCGATATTATCGGCCTGTATCTGCGGCCTCCGCAGCATGCCGCCGTGTTCTGCGTCGATGAGAAAACCGCGATTCAAGCTCTGGACCGCCTGGACCCCGTGCTGCCGCTCTCGCCGGGACGAGCCGAGCGTCACGGTTTCGAATACTATCGCCATGGAACGCTTTCCCTCTATGCCGCGCTGGACACCAAGACTGGCCGCGTGCACGGAAGAACCACGGCCCGCCACACCAGCCGTGACTTCGTGGCCTTCCTCGCAGAAGTGGTGTCGTTGTGCTCGCCCCGGCAGCAGATTCATATCATCCTCGACAACCTCTCGGCCCACAAAACACAACTCGTTCGAGACTTCCTTCAACGGCATCCGCGCGTGCAGTTTCACTTCACCCCCACCTATTCCTCTTGGCTCAACCAAGTCGAGATCTGGTTCGCCAAGATCGAACGGGAGGTCATCGCCCGCGGCATTTTCACCTCGGTCCCGGATCTGGCTCGCAAACTCCGTCGCTACATCAATGCCTATTCCACCCACGCTCGCCCGATCCAGTGGAAGTACTCTGACCCCAGCCGCCGCCTGCGCACTAACGAATTCACTGCGACAGCCCACTAGTCCTGTCAGGCTAGGAAGCCCCGCGCGTTGAACCGCCTCTTTCACTGCAAGGATTGTACAACTGTTGAAAACAGGCCGTTAGCACAAGCTTGCGCCGTTTGTTCGCCAAAAAGCCAAGGTTTGAGTGAAATGGCGATGGTAGCAAACTCGCGGACATTCGTGATGGAATCAGAGCGGCTAAGCCAACCATCTGATCACTCAACATTCCCGATCACTGTCCGTGGGCGCATGCCCCAGGTGGCTGCGGAAAAAGTCGTCGAGGGCGAGGAAAGCTCACCGCAGGCGCTGAAGCGCGAACCAATCCGAACGACTTAGTGGCCCGACTGAAGGCGGGACCTTCCCGAAACCTGGTTGAATAGCGTTTTCCGCAGCCTCCCCAGGCAGTGGCCGGGTCGCCGTCGCGCAACCGCTATATAACACTTTTTTGTTTCAACCCAGCCAACCTGTTGTATTCTTTCCCGCCATGAACTTCACCTTGCTGGACTGGTCGGCGATCATCCTCTATCTCGGAATCACCCTGGCGCTGGGGCTTTATTTCCGCTCGCGTTCGGGCAAGAGTGTGGACGACTACTTTGTCTCCGGACGCAACGTTTCCTGGTGGCTGGCGGGCACGTCGATGGTGGCGACCACCTTCGCCGCCGACACGCCGCTGGTGGTGACCGGCCTGGTCTATTCGCAAGGCATAGCAGGGAACTGGCTGTGGTGGGCTTTCCTGCCTTCCGGCATGATGACGGTGTTTCTGTTTGCCCGCCTGTGGCGCCGGTCGGGGCTTCTGACCGACGTGCAGTTCGCCGAGATGCGCTATAGCGGAAAGCCCGCCGCATTCCTCCGCGGCTTCCGCGCGGTTTACCTCGGGCTGCTGATGAACTGTCTGATCCTGGGTTGGGTAACCAAGGCCATGACCAGCATTGTGGCGGTGACCCTGGGTGTAAGCGACGGAAAGGCGCTGGCCATCTGCGTCCTGTTTCTGATTCCATTCACCGGTCTGTACGTGGCGCTGGGCGGGCTGTGGGGCGTGCTCTGGACCGATCTGTTTCAGTTCGCGCTCAAGATGGCGATCGTGATCGGAGTGGCGTGGTACGCGGTTGCGGCCGCGGGAGGCATGAGCACGCTGCTGGCGCGGCTGGCCGAAATGAGGACGGCCGCAGGTCCGGATGCGGGAGACCCGACGGCTTTCTTTCCTGACTTGTCGCGACCCCTGACGCAGGAAGCGATCTGGGTGCTTCCGGTGTTGGCCTTCCTGGTGAACATTGGGGTGCAGTGGTGGGCGTTCTGGTATCCGGGCGCGGAACCGGGCGGCGGCGGATACATCGCGCAGCGCATTTTCAGCGCCAAGGACGAACGCAACGGCTTGCTCTCGGTGCTCTGGTTCAACGTCGCGCACTACGCTTTGCGCCCCTGGCCCTGGATTCTGACCGCACTGGCCGCCATCGTTCTGTACCCACACCTGGAGCATCCGGAAACTGGCTACATGCTGGTTGTGAGTCAGCATGTGCCGCCGGCGCTGCGCGGCATTGTGATCGCGGGATTCATGGCCGCGTTCATGTCCACCATCGCCACCCAGTTGAACTGGGGCGCGTCCTACCTGGTGTCGGATTTCTACCGCCGGTTTATCAAGCGCCAGGCCAGTGAACACCACTACGTCGTGGCCTCGCGCCTGGTCACGGTCCTGCTGGTAATTGCGTCGGCCCTGGTGGCGGCGCTGCTGCAATCGGTAGGTGAAGGCTGGAAGATCGTGCTCGAGACCGGCGCCGGGACCGGAGCGGTCTACCTGCTGCGCTGGTACTGGTGGCGGATCAATGCCTGGAGCGAAATCTCGGCCATGACGGCGGCGCTGGTCATGAGCGTGGGGCTGCGGTTCACTACTTTTCATCCCAGCGGCTCGGCCGTAGATACCGCCATGCGCGCGCTGCTCGTTACCGGCGTGACTACCGTGGTCTGGCTGGTTGTCACCTTCGCCACTAAACCCGAGCCGCAGGAGATATTGCTCAAGTTTTATCGCAGTGTTCGTCCGCAAATTACTGGGTGGAAGCCGATTGCCGCTATCGCCTCCGAGGTGCCTCAGAGTCGGGACCTGGGGCAAAATCTGCTTTCGTGGGTGCTGGGCTGCTTTATGGTTTACATGGCACTGTTTGGGCTAGGGCATGTGCTGCTGGGGCCCTTCTGGAAGGGCATTGGATTGTTGGCGGCGTCGGCAATCTGCGCCGGCGCGCTGTATTCGAACATTTTGCGCAGCAACTGGAGTGATTAGGTTTTTTGCGGCCTTTGCGAATCCTTTGCGTACTTTGCGGTTTAAGCTTTTGCGCAAACACTTAACCGCGAAGAACGCAAAGGAACCCGCAGAGGTCGCAAAGAAAAGCTGGGTGGGATCGTTATTGCTTATTCCACGACTATGGTGTAATCCACGCCTTCCCAGCGTTGTTCTTGCGGCCAGTACAAGGTGAAAACTATCTCGCGTCCTGCCACGAGGGAGTCGGAGGGCAAGTCCGCCACGAAGACTCCCAGCGGGTCGCGCGTGTTCGTATCCTGCGCGGTCTGCCAGCCATCGAAGCTCCAGTGCACCATGGCCGGCGAGGGCAACAGCAGGCGCAGCTTCTTTTCCCTCGGAATAGTGCGGCATTTGTTGTTGAACCGCCATTCCCAGAAGGCGGATCTCTTTCGCTCCACCTGGTAGCGCTGCACGGTCTGCGGCGGCTGATCGAATATTTTGCCGTCGCGCAACGATCTCCGCAGTTTGATGTACTCGGAATGTGCCCACACCAGCGGGCAGGCTGAGCCGGATGGTTTTCCGCGGAACAACTCCAGCGCGGGAATATCCTCTGCGTCCCAGACCTGCTCGGGGATCAGGCGGCCACCCTCGGTCGAAAGCTCCATTACTCTGAGCAAGTCCTCGGCGACCTGGGGACGCCCCGCCGCCAGCTCATAGTGCGCCCGCTCGCCGGCCAGCAGAGGCCAGGGCCGCCCTATGCCGGTCCCGTCGAAGGGTGAACCGTCTTCGTGCTCGCCGTAGCCGTCGCCGTTATAGCGGTACCAGCAGGGGCCCTGGGGAAGGTTCACCTTGAGCAGGGCGTCGATCACTTTTATTGTGTTCAGGATTCGCGGATCATCCGGCGCCCGCAAACCAAAGCGCACCAGGGCGAGCGAGTCGGGACTGATGAGGTGCACGGCGCGCGATTCACTTTGCCCGGGCGGCCGGTTCTTGATGGGAACAAATCCCTCCAGCGGCGACGCGGCGCAATCCGACTCGGGCGGCGCGATGCGCACATAGTAGCCTTCCACGCCCAGCTGCCGGGCCAGGTCGCTATTCTGGGCGTAAGTCCAGCGTTCGATGTTGTCATTCCAGTAATCCGCGGTCTCGCGCAGATGGGTTGCAATTTCGGTTTGCCCGAGGGCATCGGCCAGGTCGGCCGCCGCCAGCAGCCCCGATATTTCTACTGCCAGGGTAAACGGCGAATAGCCTGCGTCTTCCTCCCAGCGGTCCTGCTGGGTCACCGGACCGTTTCGAATGATGTATCCGGCGGCCCGGCTGACCATCGCCCACCAGCGTTGCAGATCGCCCAGAATAAAGGGAGAGAGTCTCCGCAGCATATCGACCAGCAGAATGGGAAACGCGGCCTCGTCCATCTGCATTCCGTCCCAATAGGGCCGGCCGTCGAGCCACATGTTCTGCGCCCAATTTCCCGCCGGCTCCTGAGTCACTTCCAGATAGCGCAGGACGCGCAGCGCATCCGGTTCGGCGCCTGCGGCCAGAAAACCAAACGCGGTTTCCACCAGGTCGCGGGGCCAGACCAGATGGTATCCCCCCAGATCTTCGTCGCCTTTGTTGAATCCCCAGGGAATGGAGAGGCTGGCGATGACGCCTCCCAGAAAATCCTTGGACTCGTGCGAGCGCAGCACGGCCACACTGGGGCGATACAGGTCAACCTTGCGCTGGGGTTCTTCCAGTTGCAAGAGGTTGTCGTGCCAGCTTTTCCAATGCCAGACGTAGTGCTGGCGTAATTCGTCGCAGGATTCAAGTAGAGTGGAACGTGCCTCTTGTCCGGCTTCGGACCAGATGCCGCCGAAACCGAGTGCCAGCGTGAACTCCCCCTTACAGGCCGCCAGGTCGATCTCGCCCGTGAGCGCCACGTTTCCGTTTTCCGCGCGCGTGTAGTCCCAGGTGAGCTGGTAGTGCTGTGAGAGGTTCTGCCATCCATCGGAAAATCCAGCAAAGCCCACCGCCATCTTGCGCCAGGGGACCGAGCAGGCAAAGGCAAGGGCGACGCCATTGCGGTGAGCAAATAGAGTGGGCGTTCCCTTGTAGGCGCCGACCCAGCCGGTATTTTCCCGGCCGCAGTTCGCCAGATGAGGCGCAAGCAGAGCATATAGACGGTAGTCCGCGAGCGTGCCCTGGAGGGGGATGAAGCGTATTCTCTGCAGCACGACATTGCGGTAGGGATCGGAAAAGACTTCCTTTTCGATCCGGTAGCGCCCCTGCAATTCGGTGTTTATCAGTTTATAGACCGGAACACCGGGCTGGATGGCATGGTTCTCAAATTTACAGTGGCGCTTTTCTTCGGAAAAGTAGCTGGAACCGTCGGTGACTATCAGCCCCTGGTCGCGGGTGCAGGCCTGGTCCACTCGCGGGTAGTAGACTTCGTTGAGGATACCGTGGCTGAGCGTAAACCATACCCGGCTGTGCAGGTTGAGCGCGGTGCCGATGCCGGTTTTTGCGCTCGAAGTCCAGCGTGGTGAAATGCCCGGCCAACCCGGCGCATAACGTTCATTTTCGTTCTCACTCACTCGGCGATCCTCACAACCGCATCTTAGCGAAGAGGATTCTACCAAGTCTCGGGAGTGTGGGTTTCGGACACCTTGGGAAGAATCCACGTCAAAAGCAGCGGACAGGAGTGTCCGCTCCACACAGAGAAAGACGGTTTCGGCGTATGAACCGGCCGGGACACTACCGGGCTGGGTAACCCTGCTGGGGAATTCTGCGTCCAACTCTATATATAGCTAGATCCCAGGAATCGGTGTCTCCGCCCGGGCGTATAATCACGAAGGAGTCTTCCCGGGGCGGGGGACGGAATACAGGAGTACATCATGAAGTTACGGCTCTTAGCACTGTCGGCTGTGTTGTTAACGTTGAGTTATGCGGCGCCGCAAGGCTGGGCGCAGGATAAAGACGGAGCCACGACGCCGACCCCCGACACGGCCGCCAAGAGCACCGCGCCAACACCGGTAACGGCTGCTGACCCGGACAAGGTCAAACATGAGGGTGGCAAGGGAGACGTCGATGCCATCGGCAACCGGAACGTAGGTTGCAAGACCGGCATGGGCAATTGGTATGGAGTGGAGAAGCAGATCGCCATGGGCAAGCAATATGCCCAGCAGGTGGAATCGAGCGTAAAGCTGATCCAAGACCCCGTGGTGACGGAATATGTAAACCGGGTGGGACAGAATCTGGTGCGCAACTCCGATGCCCAGGTCCCCTTTACCATCAAGGTCATCGACTCCGATGACATCAATGCTTTCGCTCTGCCCGGCGGCTTTTTCTATGTCAATTCCGGACTGATCCTGGCCGCGGATGAAGAAGCAGAACTGGCTGGAGTGATGGCACACGAAATAGCGCACGTGGCAGCCTGCCATGCGGCGCGCGAAAATACCCGCGGTAACCTGATGCAGATGGCTTCAATTCCGCTCATTTTCGTGGGCGGAGCCATCGGCTATGCCGGTTATGAAGCCGCCGGTCTGGCGCTTCCCCTGACCTTCCTGCACTTCTCGCGCGGCTTCGAGGCTGAGGCGGATTATCTGGGACTGCAGTACATGTACAAGTCAGGATACGACCCCCAGGCGTTCATCAGTTTCTTCGAAAAGGTGCAGGCACAAGAAAAGAAGAAGCCCGGCAGTCTGGCAAAGGCATTCTCCACGCATCCGCAGACTCCGGATCGGATTGAGAAATCGCAAGAGGAGATCGCAACCATCCTGCCGGCACGAGCGCAGTACACGGTTTCGACGTCTGAGTTTGACGATGTCAAGGCGCGGTTGGCGGCGATCGAAAACCGGCACAAGGTCCTGGACAAGAACGAAGACAAGAACCGGCCGAGCCTGCGGCGGACATCGACCACCGACAAGAATGGCAGCGACGACAAGACCAACGATGACGATCGGCCCACGCTGAAGCGGCGGGATGACTCCAGCAGCAACTGATCCAGTGCGCAGTTGCGTATGCGAACCGGCGGCTTCGGCCGCCGGTTTTAGTTTGGGTGAAATTTCGAAGCGGCGTGCACCAGAACCCAACTGGGAACTGACAACTGATTTCCTATTTTACGAAGGAAAGGCGGGTATTCACAAAAGACGGACGGGGTGCTGCGAAAGGCGGGCGGGCATTTACAAAAGACGGGCGGAGACGCCCGTCTTCCATCAGGCAGCTGCTTTGTGGGTCAGGGAAGCCACGTAGTGGCGCTGCTCGGCAGCGGAATCGATGACCTTCATTTCCTGCCAGTCATAAGGAAATTCCTTGCCGCAATCCAGACATGCCACATAGGTCCCCGTCAGCTTGGCCGCAGAATTACGCCGCGCCACGGGCCGAACCGAGATAGGAAAACTATAATGAGAATGTTTGCAACCGAAGAATGCATCTATCAGTTCCGCGATCATACTTCCTCCCCAACCGTGTCAATCAGGGCCTGCCAGACTTCAATCAAATAATTAGATTCAGCTCGAAACGAAAAGGTTCTACCCGGGACACTTACTTAAGCCCGCACACTCGATTAGGATACGCGGAGAACGCCCAGGCGAAATGTGGAAAGACCCTACAGATGAAGAGATTAGACCCTGACGGGAACAAAATCCATATCGGGAAAATGGGCTGGATGGACCGCCTCAGGCTTCGCGCGGGCCGGTTTTCTTGTGGGCCTCACACTTGGCCACAATGGCGGAGCGGAGACGGTTGCGGAGATCGTCGGGCAATTCGTAGAGCTGTGAGTCGCGATAAATCTCGATGGTCTTTTTCGTGGTATCGCAAACCACGTAGCAGTTGTGGCACCAGGCCAGATGGTCTTCCAGTTCAGCCTTGGTACGATCGTCGAGGACGCCGTCCAGGTAGTTGGTCAGTTCCTGCAGGAATTCAGCGCACTTCACTGTTTGCCATCTCCGCTCTCACGTTTCTGAAAGTAACGGCTGAGCCGCTCCCGCAACTGCAACCGAGCCCGCAGCAACCGCGACTTCACCGCAGGAATGCTCAGCTCCAGCGCGTCTGCTGTTTCCTCGGTCGAAAGCCCTTCCACGTCGCGCAGCACAAAAACCGTGCGGAAACTGGGAGGAAGTCCCTGAATCGTCTTGCTCAGGATTTCCTTGAGCTCGGCCTGGTTGTACTGCTGCTCCGGATTCGGACTCCAGTCCGCGACTTCGCGGGGGACTGAATCTTCTTCGGTCTTTACATCCTCGTCGAGCGAAACCATGCGCTCGGGACGACGGCGCCGCAACTTCATCAGCGCTTCGTTGACCGCGATGCGCACCAGCCAGGTATAGAACTTCGACTGTCCCTGGAACTGTTTCAGGTTGGTGTAGGCCTTGAGGAACGCATCCTGCACCACATCTTCCGCGTCCTCGCGGTTCTGCGTGATGTGCTGCGCAATGCGAAATACGTTCCGGTCGTAACGCCGGACCAGTTCCTCGAACGAGCCTACATCTCCGCCCTTGGCGGCCTGAACCAGCGCCAGCTCATCGCTGACCGGTTCACTTACATTTGGTTGGATGGCTGTCATCTACCTTCCGATGCAACAATTTTCGCGCCCTACGAGCGCGGACAGAAATGTTATTTTACTTGGTAACCCAAGTTTCGTCTTGTTTGTTTTGACGTATCTATAGCGGTGCGGTTTGCGATAAATTCCAAGGAGCGGCCATTCCGCAGTAGAACACGTCCTTAGGTGACCGGAAAACACCGGGCAAGTGACCCTATAATCAAGGTTTAACCAGCATGAGGGGCAAAAAAGCCGGATCCAGCGGCCGAACAGCTGACCCGACCATGGCGGAGAGAACCGGAGTGGAACAGATCGTGGAGAGGGTGGTGTCCCAGGTTCTGGACAGCCACGTCCCGCAGTTGCGGGAGGAGTTGGTGCGCCGCGTTCTGGAGCAACTGCCGCAGGGGACGGGTGAGGCGGTCACAGCTGGTTCCGGAGAAGATGGGTCGGCCAATCTGCTGAAAGCGATTGCGGCCATTCAGTCAGGCACGACGCAACGGGAGATCTTGCGCACCTTGCTGGACAATACGGTGCGTTACAGCGGGCGCGGGGCGCTCTTTGTAGTCAAGGCAGGCGCAGCCACGGGCTGGCAGGGACGTGGCTTCGACAAGGATGGCGACGATACCATTAAGGATTTTGCCCTCAACGTGAGCACCGGAGTGCCGGAACAAGCCTTGCGGTCGCGCATGCCATTCAGCGGCGCGACCCGCGATATCGACCCGGAATTCGTGGCGAAATTCGGCGCGCCGGCCGATGACCATGTGCTGGTGCTGCCTCTGTTGTTGAAGGAGAAAGTGGCGGCGCTGGTTTATGCCGACGCCGGTGCTGACGGAAGCGGAAGACTGGACGCGGCCGCGGTTGAACTGCTGGTACTGGCGACTAGTGCGTGGCTGGAAGTGGCGTCACTGCGCAAACAGGCGCACAAGGAAGAATCTACCGACGCGGCCGGCGAGAAGACGGAAATCACGCCGCCACCGAGCGCGCCGGCCCACTCGGACCCATTTGCGGCGCATCCGCCAAAACACATTGCTCCCGAGCCCGAGCCGGTTCCGCCTCCACCTGCGGTCGCCGAGCAACCGGCCGCGGTGGCGCAAACTGAGCCTGTGGTCGCAGCGGCCGCCGCCGCTCCCGCTCCCGCCACCGATGCCTTTGCCAATCTCTCACCCGAGGACGCTGACGTCCACCGCAAGGCGCACCGCTTCGCACGGCTGCTGGTGGATGAGATCAAGCTCTACAACCAGGTGAAAGTTTCCGAGGGACGCAAAAACCGCGATCTGTATGACCGGCTCAAGGAAGACATCGAGAAGAGCCGGATCACTTATCAAAAGCGATATGGCAACACGGCGGCTGGCGGAGCCGACTACTTCGGCCAGGAACTGGTTCGCAGTCTGGCCGAAGATGACACTTCTATCATGGGCGCCAATTTTCGGCGAAATTAATCATAGTGGTTTTTCATCGCTGGCATTCGATACTGAGTAGAGTTTTTTTGATCGCGGCTGTGCTATGCGGCGATCTGGCCCCCCTCGCGGTGCTTGCGGCCGCGCAGTCTTCCAGCAAGAAAATCCAGTCGTCCAAAACCCAATCGTCCAAAAAGAAGGGGGGCAAAGTCGCGGCCCGGACCCGCAGCCGCCCCACGCCGCGGTCGCGCCGGATGCATGCCGCGTTCGTGGCCTCCGCCAGCCTGAAACCCATGGCGCGCCAACTTTTGCAGGACCGGACCCCGGCTGCTTACGCGGGAGTGGAGGCCTATGCGCGCCGCCACACCCAGGAAGATGCCGGGGCGCTGGCGTACCTGGTGCTGGGGTATGCACACATCCTCGACAAGGAATATGCCAAGGCCGTGGATCCCCTGAGCCGCGCCAAGCCTCGGGCAGGTGACCTGGGAGAATACGTCGATTTTTATCTGGGTACCGCCTATTTTCAAAGTGGCAGGACGGCGGAAGCTGTCGCCACGCTGACTGACTTCGAGAAGGAGTACCCGGAATCGTTGCTGCTGCGCGATGCCCGAGTTTTGTATGGCAGCGCGCTGCTGGCGGACAACCGGGCGAAAGATGCGATTGCGGTCCTGCAGAAAGACCGGCAGCCGCCGCGGGCCGATCTGGAGCTGGCCTTGGGAAAGGCTTATGCCGGGGCCGGGGAACCGGTGAAGGCGGCCGAGATCCTGCGCAACTTGTACGTCACCATGCCGCTCAGCGCCGAGGCCAGCCAGGCGGACGTCGAACTGAAGCAACTGGCTTCGACGACACAGTTGCCACCCGTGGGTCTGAACGGGCGTAGAACGCGTGCCGATCTGCTGGCCAAAGGCAGACGATTCAGCGAAGCCGCGGCCGAATATCGCGACCTGCTCAATGTGGTGAGTCCGAGCGATCGTCCCGAGATTCAAATAGCGCTGGCGGTGGCTTTGCGGCGCTCCGGCGATGACCGGGAAGCGAAGAAAGTTCTGGATGGCATGGAAAGTTCCGCCGGGACTGAAATCGGCATTCAACGCATTTTCAACCTGGCGGAGATAGCTCGTTCCGACAACGACGAGCCGGGATTCCTGCAGTACCTGGGACAACTGCGGCAGGCTGCGCCCACCAGTTTCTGGCTGCAGCAGGCGTTGCTTTCGGAGGGCAACTACTATCTGCTCAAACCCGACTACGACAAGGCGATTGACGCCTATCGGGAGTTGCAGCAGCGCTTTCCCAAGGGCGGCCGAGCCTCCTACGCCCATTGGAAAGTGGCCTGGCTGAGTCTGCGCCAGGGCAGGACGGCCGAAGCCAAGACAGGGTTCGAGCAGCAGATTGGACTGTATCCCACTTCGGCCGAGGTTCCCGCGGCGCTGTACTGGCGAGCCCGCCTGGCGGAAGAAGACAAAGATTCCGCGATGGCGCGCGCCTATTACCAGAAGATTTCGGAGCGCTTCCGCAATTTCTATTATGGCGAGCTGGCGCGCCGCCGCTTGCGGGAAATCCGGGCGGACGATGATCCCCAGCCGTACACGCTACTGGACCGCGTTCCCGCCATCAACGCCGGGACCAATATCACAACCAGTGATCCGCCCACCGACAACCTGCGTTATCAGAAAGCGCAAGTGCTGGAGAACGGCGCGCTGGTGGACCTGGCGGTGCGCGAACTGCAAGCCGCCGCAACCGAAGACAAAGGGAACTGGGTGACGGCCGCGACCGCGAAGATCTATGAAGACGCGGGACGCTATGATGGGGCCATCCAGGTATTCAAGCGCGCAGTGCCCAATTATTTCGCGGTGGACTTGCCCACCCTGCCGCGTCCTTATTGGGAGGCCCTTTTTCCCAAGCCGTACTGGCCCGACCTCAAAAAGTTTTCTTCGCAGAACGCGCTTGATCCCTATCTGGTGGCGTCCTTGATACGGCAGGAGTCGGAATTCAACCCTGGCGCCATATCTCGAGCCAATGCGCTGGGACTGATGCAGTTGCTCCCCAAGGTGGGCAGCTCGGTTGCCCGGCAGGAGAAGCTGCACCATTTTTCCTCTGAACAATTGTTTACCCCCGAAATCAATCTGCAGCTGGGCACGCGTTACTTCCGCCAGATGGTGGACAAATTCGGCACCTTCGAATACGCCCTGGCCGCCTATAACGCAGGATCGAACCGGGTGGATGACTGGCTGGGCCAGGGAAAATATCGCGACCCGCAGGAGTTTGTCGAGTCCATCCCGTTCACTGAGACCCGGGAATACGTGCAGGCAATTTTGCGCAACGCCAACGTGTACCGGCAGTTGTACGGGGCGCCGTAGGACCGTGCTCTCCGAGAATGGATCGGGGCGGGTCCAGACCGAATGAGTCTTTGAGCCACTCTCGTGTCAGCTGCCGATAAGCCGCGTTCGCGGTGCAACGGGCTTGTGGCGAACGGTAGGCAAATACCGACATAGGCGCAATCTTAATCAAAACGGGCACGTCATCCGATGTTGGCGTGATGAGAGAACTGGCACCCCATTTGGCTGGTAAAATAGCGAGCCATGCGGGGGACCTGCGGCTTTCCTGAACGCCCACCGACGCCAGCCGCGATTTGACAATGGCCAAATACCTCTTTGGTAATCACCTCCTCGACGTGGATGAGCGAAGGCTGCTTCGTGATAACCAGGAGATCCGCCTGCGGGGCAAACTGTTCGACACTCTTCGCGTGCTGGTGGAGAATGCCGGCAAGCTCGTGCGCAAGGACGCCTTCATGGAGTCCGTCTGGCCGGACTCGGTCGTCGAAGATAACAACCTGGACTATTGCATTTCGCAGTTGCGGAAACTGCTCCATCCGGCGAAGTGCATCGAAACCGTACCCCGGCACGGCTATCGATTCGTTGCCGAAGTCACCGTCCCGAAGCCACACCGTCGATTGCTCCCAATGGAATTACCCGTGCAACCACCCGGTGCTCCGGATCAACAGATCGAATTCTTCACCACAAGCGACGGTGTGCGGATCGCGTACAACGTAGCAGGGCGCGGGCCGGTGCTGGTGCGAACGATCCACTGGCTCAATCACCTGGATTTCGAGTGGAAGACCCCTCTGCAGGCGCGCTGGCTGTCCGAGATCATGCGGCACAACACCCTGGTACGGTACGACCAGCGCGGCAGCGGTCTCTCGGACTGGAACGTAAGCGATTTTTCATTCGAACGGACGGTCCAGGACTTTGAAGAACTGGTGGATGCCGCCGGCCTGGAGAAATTCTCCATCCTGGGCGGTTGCCAGGGCGCCGCAGTGGGAATCGCGTACGCAGTGCGCCATCCGGAGCGGGTAACGAAGCTGATCATCAATGGAACGTTCGCAAACGGATGGCCGGCGCCGGGTCCCGGCGCGCAGGAGCAACTGGAGGCGATGCTGACACTGATCCGCTCCGGCTGGGGACGCGACAATCCCGCGTTCCGGCAGTTGTGGACGACGCTGTTCCGGCCAGACGCGGATTTGGCAGAGGCAGCCTGGCTCAATGAGTTGCAGCGAATCTCGTCCTCGCCGGAGAACGCCGCCCGCATGATGGCGGAGTTTCCCAACATCCGGGTCCTAGACATGCTGCCGGAGATCAGCTGCCCGACGTTGGTGCTGCATTCCCGCGAAGATGGCGCGGTTCCGGTGCAAGAGGGAAAGCTGATCGCGGCCCGAATCCGCGGCTCGCGCTTCGTCGAATTACCTAGTCGCAGCCATATGGTCGCCCCGGGAGATGCCGGATGGGAGCAGTTGGTCCAGGAGATCTCCGCGTTCATCGGGTGGCACGAGGAAGCGGCGGCACCCAGACGGGAATCTCGGCTGCGTGAGGCAGGGCGCACGTCGGAAACATAAAGAGGGCGGCTAGAACCGCCCTCTTCATTTGGCCGAGGCTACGCGGCCGAGCCGGGAGCCCGCACGATTCGTTCGTCAGGGACGCGGTATGGAGTCAACGATGGCATCAGCTTCGGTACTCGCTTCCGATAATCCTGGTATTTGGAACCGTGAACGATGACAAGGTCGTGCTCCTCCCAACGGATCGCTGCCAGGATGTAGGCGGACGTAAGCACCGCAAACAGAAGATGTGCGCCGGTCATCGTAGGCGTCGCCCAGAACGCGATCAACCAACCCACGTACAACGGATGACGTACATAGCGGTAGAACAGCGGTGTGCGGAATTCGAGGTAAGTGTACGGCTTGCGCACAAGATACAACGCCACCTGCCGCAGGCCGAACAGGTCAAAGTGATTGATCAGGAGCGTGGCAACGAATACCAAAGCGAAACCGAAACCAAACACCGCGTTGATGGCGTTCCGAGCCACGGGATTGGTGACGTTCCAAACCACACCGCCAATAGGCTGCCAGAACACGAATAACGCGATCAGCAACAGGCTGGAACACAGCACGTAGGTGCTGCGTTCGGCAGCCGCCGGAATGAATCGAGTCAGCACCTCTTTGAAGGCAGGCCGTGCCATGACGCTATGCTGCACTGCGAACATCAGCAGCAGCAGAGCATCAATGAACAGGGCCGCCCAGAACGACATTCGGGTTGCGGAGTCTATCGACTTCGGAACGTACAAATTGCCGATGAATCCCACGGCATACACGAACGTCAGGAAGAACACGAGATAACTGACCAGCCCGTATGCAAATACCGCCAAACGTTTTCCCATAGCCACCATCCTCCGTTTTGGGGGACCTGGCCTTTGGTCCAGTCTCCCCTGAGATGATGCGAGACTAGCGGCGCACCGATGCGAATGTCCTTTGGCCGGCCTGAAATTTCGCTGAGAATATCCTGAGGTGCTTTGGCTTCGCTATCGACTCGCGGTTCGACGTTTGGCGAATCACAAACAAGCCGAAATAACCGATCTAAAGGCGTTATGAGGGCGCGGACCCAGAAGGCGGGTTTATAGGAATGGGAAAGCCTCTGATCAGGGCCTACCCATGTTTTTCGCCGGGTGAATGAGGGGCGGGCCGCTGCAAAGCGAGGCGGCCGTTAAGCTCCGGTTCAAGGGGATATGGCTCAGGTTCCCCGCCTTCCGGGTCGTTACGTCTTTTTACAATTTTTTGATATTTCACACAGCCGAATGAGGGTTAGGATAGGGCGAATTGCGGAGGAATTGAATTCGTCGCTAATCGGACTACCATTACCGCACGCAAGAAACATAGAGGAGACAATCTAATGCCAGCTAATGTTAAACCAGTTCCTGAGGGCTTCCACACCGCAACCCCGTCCCTGGTCGTTAACGATGCCGCGAAGGCCATCGAATACTACAAGAAAGCATTGGGGGCCGAGGAGCGCATGCAGATGCCGGGTCCGGACGGAAGAATCATGCATGCTGAAATCAAAATCGGCGATTCGATCATCTTCCTGTCGGATGAAATGCCCGGCATGGGAGGCAAGTCGCCGCAATCCGCGGGTGCGTACACCGGCGGACTTTATCTTTACGTGCCGAACGTGGACGAGGTTTTCAAACGGGCAGTGGACGCCGGCGGCAAAGCCATGGGTGGTGTGAATGACATGTTCTGGGGGGACCGCATGGGCCACTTTGTGGACCCCTTCGGCCACGCCTGGACAGTAGCCACGCACGTGGCTGACCTGACCGAGCAGGAAATGGAAAAGGGCGCACAAGAATTTTACGCCCAGATGGCACAAAAGAAATCGGCATAGCTCGAACCGGTTTTCAGTTTCTGGTTTCTAGTTTGAAACCTGAAACCAGGAACTGGAAACCAAACCCTCATTCCGCAAAGGTCTCAAAGTTCTTGTTTGCGACCTTTGCGGTTATGCTTTTCAGGCTGGCTTCGGTGGTGATGAAGATTTTCCGAAAAGGATTTCGATTACCAGCAGACCGGCGCCGACCACAATCGCGCTATCGGCCACATTGAATGCGGGCCACTGGTATTGGCCGACATAAAACAGCAGGAAATCAACCACCCGGCCGCTCAGCAGGCGGTCCCATAGATTGCCTACCGCGCCTCCGAGAATCAGCGCCAGTCCGATTCCCGTGGTGTGCATGGAGTGACTGTTGCGCCAGAGCAGGACGGAGACGATGGCCAGGGCCACGATCGAAAACATGACCAGGGCCGCAATCTTCCATTCCGAAGGCGAGTCGGCGAAGATGCCGAAGGCGGCGCCGCGATTCTCAACGTGGGTAAGGCGGAAGAATCCCGGGATCACCTGGATGTTGTCATGCAGGGAAATGTTTTTCGTTACCGCCCACTTCGCCGCCCGGTCAAGAACGATCACCAGGACGGCAATCAGGAAGTGGAAGCCACGCGTGGTATGA
>DATGYF010000179.1:0-3075 GCA_035298145.1 Terriglobales bacterium
ATCACCGTGATCGGCAGAAAATCGGGACGCACCATCTCAAACCCGGTCTGGTTCGTATTGGACGGGGACAGGCTTTACCTTCTGCCGGTGCAGGGGTCGGATACACAGTGGTACAAGAACGTGCTAAAGAACCCGTCGCTCAAGATCGAGGTAGGACGCACCGAGGCTGAATTCAAGGTCATTCCTGTCACTGACGCCAAACAGGTGTCATCGGTGGTCGAAAGGTTCCGCGACAAGTACGGCGCTAGCGACGTTAGGAAGTACTATTCAAGGTTCGATGTCGCCGTTCTTGCACAGGTGCCGTGATGGCGCCTTTCAACCTCGAATCCGCTCGGCGTAGGCGCGAGGTTGGTAAGGAAATACGTCTTAACACCCCCGTCATTTCCCAATAACGAACAAGAGCGAAATGCCTGTTGTTGGGCTCTCGCACTTGGGTCCGATTCGGGTCCAACAACATAGATCACCAAATCCCTTAGAGGATCAAGAACGGGCTGTCAGTACCGTTGAAATCCAATAAGTTGCACGTCGTTGTTGCCCTGTCACGGCAGAGGTCGCGGGTTCGAGTCCCGTCGTCCCCGCCATTCCTTTCAAGCACTTGGGATTGGCGATTTGCGTCATAGTCCAATCTGGTCCACCTAGGCCAGTTCTTCTTCCGTGTTGAGCGCCATCCGAACAAGCCTGCTTTGCGCCAGCTGCCTGTCCCGACCCGGTCTGTTTAGCTCACTGAAGCCGATCGACGCCGCCCGATTGAAGTTGGCCATGCAGAAACTGGCCCTATCCACCGAAATCGGAGAGAATTCTAGCCAGACCCTGGATTTCGGCGAGGTACGAATGCCCCGATTGCTTTCAGTGAATCTCGGTCTTCCGCGCGATGTGACGTGGAACGGTAAGACTGTCCGCACCGCCATCTGGAAATCTCCAGTCGAGGGACGGCGAATGGTGCGCAAGCTCAATATCGATGGCGACGGGCAGGGCGATCTGGCCGGTCATGGTGGCGAGCAGCGCGCCGTTTTTGTTTATCAGATGGACTCCTATCACTACTGGGAGCGCTTTCTCGGACGTAGTGACTTTATCTTCGGTCAGTTCGGAGAAAACTTCACGGTTGAGGGACTTCTTGATAACCAAGTCTGCATTGGCGATCGATACCGCATTGGTGACGCGATATTTGAAGTGACACAGCCGCGCGTAACCTGCTACCGCGTGGGTATTCGCATGAATGAACCTCGCATGCCAGCCCTGCTCGTAGCCCATCACCGGCCAGGATTCTACTTTCGTGTCTTGCAGGAAGGAGAAGTGGGTGCAGGCGACGATATCGTGAAAATTGCCGACGGCCCGGAACGGATGACGGTGGCCAGCATTGACGGTCTCTTGTACCTGCCAGGACATTCTCGCGAACAACTGGAACGGGCGCTTCGAGTTCCTGCGCTTAGCGCAGGTTGGCAGTCTTCTTTTCATATGATGCTCGAGCAAGACTTGAGCGCGACCGCCGCCGCGGGAAATCGAGGGCTGGCGAATGAGGAACCAGCACCAGCATGGCTCGGATTTCGAAAAATGCGAGTCGCTGATATCCACAAGGAAAGCGATAGCGTAACTTCCTTCGTTCTGGCGCCCATCGATGGTCAACCTCTTCCTCTTTTCCAGGCTGGTCAATTTGTGGTCTTGCGGTTGCTTGTCGATCCGAATAACCCTCCGGTTCTTCGCAGCTATTCCTTGTCCGATCTGCCCGCAGCCGACCATTTCCGCATCAGCGTCAAGAGCGAATTGAAGGGGATTGGAAGTTCGTTTCTGTGCAACCGTGCGCGAGAAGGCGATGTATTGGATGTGAGTGCGCCGCACGGCAGCTTCACCCTGCATCCCCGCGAGAATCCAGTGGTTCTGCTGAGCGCCGGAGTGGGCGCAACGCCCGTGATGTCGATGCTGCACGCACTCGCCGCCGAAAGATCGCAACGAGAAATCTGGTGGATCTATGGAGCGCGCAATCGCGGCGACCATCCCTTTGCAGAAGAATCGCGTTCCCTACTGAAACAGCTCCCTCGCGGACGAGGGTACATCATGTACAGCAGGCCCGCAGCAACTGACCAGGTCGGGGCAGACTTCGATGCTCCCGGGCACATTGACACAGCCTTGCTGGAGCGAATTGGCGTGTCACAGGGTAGCGACTTCTACCTGTGCGGCCCTTCTTCATTCTTGCAGAATATGCTCGATGGGCTGCGAAACTGGGGTGTGCTCCCCGGGAATGTGCACACGGAGGTCTTCGGTTCTCTCGAGGCTATTACCCCGGGAATGGCGCAGGTGATTCACACTCCTCACCTGCCACAAGGGCCGCCCGGACCTGGCCCCTCAATCTCATTCGCGCGCAGCGGGATTACCGCCGCCTGGGGTCCGAAATTCGGAAGTTTGCTTGAACTGGCGGAAGCATGCGACGTTCCGGTCAGATGGTCGTGCCGGACTGGAGTCTGCCATACCTGCGTGACTGGTCTGATTGGCGGATCGATTACTTATGACCCTGAGCCACTGGAGAGGCCCACTCCCGGGAACGTGCTCGTATGCTGTTCTCAGCCTAACGCGGACGTCACTCTGGACCTTTAAAAGAAAATCTGTGAGAGAAACGGGAGGAGTCAATCATGCGTGCTGATATTGTGCCCGGAGGCATTTTCCCCGACTATGAACTGCCCGATCACACCGGCAAACTGCGCAAGCTCAGCGAGCTGCAGGGCGACGATCCGCTAATCCTCACGCTGGCGCGCGGCCACTATTGCCCTAAGGAGCACCAGCAGCATCTGGAACTCGCCGCGTTCTATCCCAAGATCGCGGTGGCGTACACTCAGATCGCCACGATCGCCACCGACGATCACCACACGCTCCAGGAATTCCGCGCGTCAGTCGGAGCCCAGTGGACCTTCCTTTCGGACCCCGACCGAACGGTTCAGAAGGATCTCGACATCCAGGAGTACACCGACCCCGACAATAATCCGATGATCCCGCATACCCTTGTGCTCAAGCCGGGCCTCGTGATCTACAGCGTCTATAACGGCTACTGGTTCTGGGGGCGTCCGTCAATCACTGATCTTTGGC
>DATGYF010000180.1:0-3871 GCA_035298145.1 Terriglobales bacterium
TTTGGGGACGCGTTTCGGCCCAGAGGTGGCGCACGGCTTCGGCATTCTTCGATGAATGTTGCACCAGGATCCAATGGACTTCCAGGACGAAGGAAATACCCCGGCTTTCACGGACGACACTGAAATGTCTGCCATGACGCAGGGCAAGTTTCGAAAAGTAGGGATGGCTGATCTCGTCGCGGTAGCCGGAAGCTAGAATCAGGTCGATGGCCCGTACTACGTCGGCGGGCGGAACCAGAATATCGATGTCGCCGCACACGCGGGCCGCCAGGTCGCCGAACAGCGACAGCGCCAGGGGAACGCCTTTCAGGGGAATGACTGGTATTCCGGCGTCCCCGAGCAGGCTCAACACCCGGGCCAATTCTTCCGCCAGCAACTGGTTGCGAAGAGCATTGGCCAGGTATTGATTTCTCAGTCCGGACTGGATCGCCTCGGGCACGCCGGAGAAGCCGAGATCACTCAGGGTGCGATAGACCAGGGGGAAAACCTGGTGACTGCGGGCGCGTTCCATGATCACAGGCCAGCGTAGCGGGGTGGAGAGAAGTTCGAGGGCGCGGGCCCGGCCTTCGGATGTGAGCCGGCCCCGGGCGAGCAGAAGACAAAGTTCGTCCTCTGGGCCCATGGATGAGATCGTGGAGAAGACCACGGCAGAGCTGCTGGGGGCGGAGGTCATGACTTCGCTCATGATTTCATGGAAGAGCGGTGCGGCTTTCGCATCCCGGCCATCGTACACTCAGGGTACACGATAAAACATGGCAGCCAGCGCTCTGGTGGTTGAAGACCTCGTGAAGTATTTTCCGGTGCCGCAAACCGGAGTGCGGGCGTTTCTCAATCCCTTTTCGCCACTGACCCATCCTGCGCTGCTCGGCATTTCGTTTCAGGTGGGAGCGGGGGAGGTCGCTGCCCTGATCGGCGCGAACGGCTCGGGCAAGTCCACACTGTTACGCATCCTGGCCACTCTGTTGGTTCCAACGCGGGGCCGTGCCAGCGTTTCCGGTTATGACGTGGAACGGCAGGGCACGCAAGTCCGTGCCCAACTTGGCTTTCACACCGCCACCGACGGCCGCTTCTACGAAAGGCTCACCGCGCGGGAAAATCTCAGCTTCTTCGCCGCCATGAACAATCTGTTCGACGTAGAAGCGGAGCGCCGCCTCGAAGAATTAGCCGACCTGATGGGCATGCGTACATACATCGACAGCCAGGTGCGCACACTTTCCACCGGCCAGGTGCATCGCCTGGGTCTGGCGCGAGCGATGATTCACCGTCCCAGCGTGCTTCTGCTGGATGAGCCGACGCGCAGCCTGGATCCGATCGCAGCGGCGGAGTTCCGGAGGTTCCTGAAGACGCAATTGGTGGAAGGCCACGGCACGACCATCCTGTTCGCTTCGCATACCCTGGCGGAGGTTGAGCAACTGGCGGATCGGGTGGTGTTGCTGGACAAGGGCCGGATGCTGGCGTGCGATTCGCCGCGCGACTTGCGGACTGCAACCGGCGCGGCCACGCTGGAACTGGCCCTCGAGCGCTTGACTCCTCCTGGCTCTCTGGCCGAGGTGCCCTCATGAACTCACCGCGTATGTTGCGGAAGGTCCTCGCCTTTTTCCGGCGCGATGTAGCCATCGCCCGCAGCTACCGCATCGCTTTCGCGCTGGAGATTCTGGAAGCTTTCTTTGGAGTTGCGACTTTTTACTACCTCTCGCGATTCGTTTCGAACGACGAACTCCGCCACGTGCTTCCCGAGGGCGGCGACTACTTCGGCTTCGCGCTGGTCGGCTTCGCCTTCTTCGACTATCTCACTGTCTCCATGAGCGCCTTTGACGGCAGTATTACTGAAGCGCGGCAGAACGGCACTCTTGAGGCAATGCTGGTCACGGAGACGCCACTGACCATGATTCTGGCTGCCTCGGCGGCGTATCCGTTCGTCCTGCTGGCCATGCGGACCCTGGTCTATCTCGCCTGGGGAGTGCTGTTCTTCCACTTCCCCATTCACCAAGCCAACTGGCTGGGGGCAGCGGTCATTCTGGCGGTTTCAATCCTGGCGTTTGCCGGCCTGGGGATTATTTCGACGGGATACCTGCTGCTGTTCAAGCGCGGCAATCCGGCGCGCTGGCTGATCATCGGCGCATCCAGCCTGCTGGGCGGCATGATGTATCCCGTGTCGGTGCTGCCCGGGCCGTTGCAATGGATGGCGCGGCTGCTTCCGGTCACTTACTCGCTGGAGGGAATGCGGCAAGCGCTGCTGACGGGCGCCAGCTTCGCGCAGCTCTGGCCGGCGGTGCGCGCCCTCCTGATTTTTGCGGTGGTACTCCTGCCGCTCTCGGGCGTTGTGTTTGCCTGGGCGTTGCGCCGGACCAAGATTACCGGCACCCTCACGCACATGTGAGTTGCTGCTTCGTAAAAATACCAGCCACACATGAGTACGCGTGTGGGTTGGACAATTTTGTCCGACGCCCTTGCTGTTGCTTTTGGTTCTTAGTCAATCGATCACCCAGGGGACTTTTTACCTGCAAAATTCAAAGTCCCAGGTCAAAAGCGTCGGCCAGAAGTGTCCGACCCACACATTGTTATCTTAGGTACCGGCTTGAAATAACGAGTACTGGTGCGTGCCTGCGATTTTTTTGAACGCCGGATAGTTTGCCAGCACGGGTTCGAGCAGCGGGTTGTGATACAGCAAATACACTTCGCGGGGACATTGCCGCAGCGAATCATCGAGGTTGGTCATTACTTCGATGAGCGCGGCCTCGGGGAGAGAATTGAACAGATACAGTAGGAGGGGCTCTGGCGGGAACATAAATTCCCGGGCATCTCCGCACACCGTTTCCAGCGCGAAGCACTGCTGAGAATTGCTGCGATAGGCACTCAAGTTTTGCTGCGCTACGCGATGCAAGGCGGGGAATAGCTCTACGCCAACAATACGGTGGAATGGATAGTCCGCGGCCATCAGAAGCACGCGTCCTTTGCCCGAGCCCATATCGATGAAGGTAAATTCCTGAAAATTAATCTTCAGGCTGAACATCATCTCCGTGAAAAGAGCGGGCTCGGTGGGCTGGTAACCGGAATGAAATTGTCCCAGCAGGCGCTCGCGCCAGCCCACGGTCGCACTGGTGGTGTTGACGCGGTGGTCCCAGTCATATTCCGCATCGCCATAGCGCTGGCGGCGCTGCGCGGGCATGGACTCCCAGAGAAATTCTCCGATGCGGCGGAAGAAACTCCGGGCAGCCGACCAGGGTCCATCGCGCGCCCGGTCCTCTTTCCAGCGCCGATGCATGGTGGCGAGGAGGTCCGGAGTCCGCGCCAGGATAGTGGCTCCAGGTGGCGGCGTTGTCGTCATTTGGAGTAAGGCGGCACCGGCAGGCCCGCCCAGGTGTTCACCAGGCCCAGAGTTTCGCGCACCACGGACAATACGTCGCGCGTGTTTCGCCACCAGTGATCAGGGTCGAATGGGTCTTGGTGCGCGCCGTGAACCAGGGCCCTCGGCTCCTTTCCCACTAGCTTCTGCCACAGCGTCCAGACTCGGCGCGTGTGTTGCGGCGAAGTGACCAGGATGACCGTGGTCTTGCCATTTCGCAGCATCTCGCGTCCCAATTCCTGCAGCTCCTCCTCGGTATTGACTACCGGCCCGGGAAGAATATGGATCGCGCTTTCCGGAACGCCTCCGCGCATCAGGATCTGGCGATTGTAATCTTCCTCACCCACGTAATGAATGCCCAGCCTGGCCAGGTCGTTCACCGGGCTGTCGGGACGGCTGCACCAGACTTCAGGGGCGTAGCCCTGGGCGAAGATTTTGCCGGCTTCGACGGCGCGTTGCGGCATGCCGCCGCCCAGCACGAAGATTATGTCTGCGCGGGAAAGAGGGTCTTCACGGTCGAGCCAG
>DATGYF010000181.1:0-3047 GCA_035298145.1 Terriglobales bacterium
CGCGACTTCTCCCGATTCGAAGATCTTGTCGAAGATTTCCGCCGTCAGGCAGCACAACGCGCCGGTAGTGTCGCGGCCGAACGGATTACCGCAGTAGGGTTTGGGGTGGCCGGCGCCGTGGTTGACGGCCGCCTCCACGCCAACAATTTGCCCTGGGACCTGAGTCCCACGGACCTGGCGGCCCGGCTCGATGTAAACCCTAAGAACATCGTCCTGCTCAACGATGTTGTGGCCACGGCCTGGAGCCTGGACAGGCTTCCTGCGAAAGACCTGGCCGTGCTCAACCAGGGTGTTGCGCAGCCCAATGGGACGCGCGCGGTGATGGCGGTGGGCACCGGACTGGGTGAGACCTTTCTTTTCTGGGATGGCCGGCAGTACCGCATGTTCCCTTCCGAGGGCGGCCTGGCCAGTTTCGCGGCGCGCACCGAGCGCGAGATCCAGCTTCTGGTCCACCTGAAGCAACGCCTTCCGCGTGTCTGTTGCGAAGACGTGATCTCGGGAAGAGGTATCCGTGCCATTCATGAATTCCTTGATCCCGCAGTTCGCCATCCTTCGTTTGACGGCGACGGTGACGGCGCTCGCGAGATCGCCGAACAGGCCTGTGCGGGCACCTGCAAAGTTTGTGTCGCGACCATGGACCTGTGGACCGAAGCCTACGGCGCCGAGGCAGGAAACCTGGCCGTGCGCGCCCTGGCTTTCGGTGGGGTCTATGTCGCGGGTGGAATCGCTCCCAAGATATTGCCCAAGCTGAAGGATGGAACATTCTTCCGCGCCTTCTGCGACAAGACCTTGCTCTCGCCGGTGCTGGCTCGCATTCCTATCTATGTGGTCCTGAATGAAGATGCCCCGATTTGGGGGGCCGCTTATCAGGCGCTGGATGCCGCAGTTCCCGGCAGAGTGCCGCATTCGCAAAGGAGGGCCGGGTAATGTGCGGAACGAAAGAATGGGAGGATTCGTAAATTGCTTTTCGCATCTTACCGATGCAGCGCCAGCAAGAGTAATCACAACTGTTGAGTGTTCAAATTTTGTTTCATGAGGTCGGAATTATTCATGGCACAGAACGGCCGAAACGGGACCCCGGCTTACAAAAGAATCCGCGGCGTCATCTGGAAACGCATCGAGACCGGTCAGCTGAAGCCGGGCGATGTGGTGGATTCTGAAAGGGAGCTGGCCAGGATCCATCAGGTAAGCCTGATGACGGCGCGCCACGCCCTGACTTCGCTGGAGCGCGAGGGCATCGTGGAAAGGCGGCGCGGCGCCGGAACTTTCGTGGCGCCTCCCAAGATCCATTTCAACAAGCTGATGAGTTACACCGAGCAGATGGCCAGCCGCGGCCTGGTGGCTTGCTCGCGCCTTCTGTGCATCAAGTTGATCGAAAAAGAGCCGGAAATTGCGGCCCGTCTTTCCCTCCCCCCCAACAGCCCGCTGGTCAAGGTGGAACGCTTGCGCCAGGCGGCCGACGAACCCTTCGCTCTGGAAGCCTGCTATCTGTCGGCCGAAGAATTCGGCGGCCTGGTTTCCGCCGGCCTGGGACGCAATTCGCTGTTTGCCACCCTGGAACACGACTACGGAATAGAACTGGCCCATGCCGACGAAGAAGTGGATGCCACCGCCGCGGACGCGAGGACTGCGGAACTCTGCGCGGTCCCGCGCGGCGCTCCCCTGCTGCGCATTCGTCAGGTCATTTATTCGACCAAGGGGAAAGCGACCATCTATGTGCTCGGCTTTTACCGCTCCGATCGACACACTTTGCTCATCCGCAGGTTCCGTTCTCCCGGGTAGGTTCACTCCTCTGAACTGCCTCGCCTTGTCACCGGCGTGCCGGTCACCTTCCGCGGGAACCCCAGATGATAGACTGGTTGTCGATTCAGAGATGAGGAGCACTTATGTCCGCCCCCAGCCGCCGGCCTGAAATCCGGCGTCGCCGCACCCGTAATGAAAAGGTTGCCAAGCTGAGAAAACGGCACGCTGCCGCTTCCTCCGAAGCCGATCGCACCCGCATCGCCGCCAAACTGCATCGCCTGGAATTTAATTCTCCGGGACAGCCCTTGCTCAAGAATGCCTGAGTTCGCCTAGGGGTTGGCCGCGCGGGAGATGGCTTCCCGTTCGTTCGCCAGCGGAGGCGGCGCCGGCCTTTTTTCCGAAACTTCGTGATACACGCGGAGAATCTGGCGGGCGGCTGCTTCCCAGGAAAACCGCTTGGCCTGCTCGTAGCCCCGCGCCTTGAGTTTGTCGCGCAGCGCCTGATCGACCAGCACGCGATGCAGCGCGCGCATGATCTCAAAAACGTTTTCCGGATTCACCAGCACGGCGGCGTTGCCCACCACCTCGGGCAGCGAGGACGTGTTCGAAGTCACCACCGGCGTGCCGTGCGCCATGGCTTCCAACGGCGGCAGTCCAAATCCCTCATAGAGCGACGGGAACACGAAGATTTTCGCTGCATCGTAAAAAATTCGCAGCACTTCGATGGGCACGAATCCCATGAAGCGCACGTCGTTCTGCATGCGGCTGCGAATCACGGTGCGGCGCAGGTCGGGATGCTTGGACAGTTCGTCCCCGATGATGATCAACTTCAGTCCGGGAAACAGCCCTTCCTTCTCCAGTTCCGCTTTCAGCGCGGAAAAGGCCTCGATGATCCGGACCACGTTCTTGTGCGGGCTGATGCGGCCGGTGTAGAGCAGGAACGGATGGTTGACCAGATAGCGTTCCGCCAGCAACTGCCGGTCAGCGTCGCTGGCATGGCCGCGCAGGAAGCGTTCGTCAATCGCGTTGTACACCACTTCCGTGCGAGCGGCGGGAATGGCGAACAGCTTCTCCACTTCGCTCTTGGTGAAATTGGAGACAGCGAAAATTCTCGCCGCTCCCTTCAACGCGCGGTGGGTCAGGTAAAAATGCAGCGAGCGCTTGAATCCGGACTGGTCGCGGGCCCGGTACATGTGATCCAGCACATCGTGCACGGTCATCACATAAGGACAGGGCAGGTTTCGCGGCAGCCAGAACAGGTGCGGAATATGCACCAGGTCGCAATGCAGGCGCTTGAGGATGGC
>DATGYF010000182.1:0-3747 GCA_035298145.1 Terriglobales bacterium
AGGCGCCCGCCCGAGTAAGCCCTTTGCCCGGTTACTGCCGTAATCTTCCGCAGGGGGATTGGCGTTGACCGTAGCAGCCGCAGTACTTACATTCGCCACAGGGGGTCGTAATGAAGGATATTCACGAGGTTTTACGCCGTAAGCAGGCCAAGTACGCCCAGCTCAGCAAGCAGATCGAGGCGTTGCAGCAGGCGGCTGAAAAACTGCGCGAAGTGGCCCCTCTGCTCGCCGAAAGTGACGAAGAGGAAACCGCAGTTTTGGCCGATGTAGAGGAGCAGGGTAGCAGCATGGCAGCCCGAGCCGGGTCATCGCCTGCGGGCGCTGCAGCATCCGCTCCGAAGCCTGCGCCACGCGCTCCGCGCTGGCCTTAATCCGGCAAGAGTTGAGTTGGGGCACAAGGCCCGCATATGACATTTCAGTCTCTTCTGGTTTGCAAAGACGAACAGGCGACGGCTGTGCTCACGCCCGTCCTGGCCGGTTTCGGCCTGGGCGTGCAGTGCTGCGGCTATCCCGACGCTCTTTGCCGCCTGACGGAGCAGAAATTCGACGCCGTGATCGTGGATTACGACGATCCGCACAGCGCGGCCCTGGTCCTGCAAAACGCCTACCAGTCTTCGACGCCGCACAAGACCGTCACCGTCGCCCTGCTAAGCGACAAGACCAAGGTGCGCCATGTGTTCGGCGCGGGCGCAAATTTCGTTCTCTATAAACCCATTTCACAGCAGCAGGCCGAAGCCAGCCTGCGCGCCGCCATGGCGCTGATGAAGCGTGAACGCCGGCGCTCTTTCCGGGTTCCGGTCCAGCTTCCCGTGAGACTGCGGGTTGAAAATGGCGTGGAGATGGAAGGCATCCTGCTCGACCTGAGCGAAGACGGTCTGGACGTCCTGGCGGCACAGCCGCTGTGCCCGGCCGCCATCATCAGTGCTCATTTCGTGCTGCCAGATCAGGACAAGGAGATGGATATTCGCGGAGAAGTCGCCTGGGCTAACCCTAACGGCGAATCCGGCGTGCGTTACATCGATCTCCCCGACAATATTCGTCAGACCCTCAAAGCCTGGGTGGTCACCAACGCAGCGGAATTTCTTCCCGAAGATCCTGAGCCCGTTTCCGAATGCAAGCTCACTGATCTCAGCCTGGGGGGCTGCTATGTCGAAACCGAGTCGCCCTTCCCGGAGCGCTCCGGCATCGTTCTCTGCCTGAAAGCTGAAGACATGGAGGTCCAGGCCGAGGGCATGGTGCGGGTCATGCATCCGGAATTCGGCATGGGCATCGAGTTCGCTTCAGGCACCGCGGAACAGCGCGAACACGTGGGGACATTCATCAACTTCCTCACCAGCCGCCCGGGAACGCTGCCCCAATTGCTGATCACGCCCCGTGCCCTCGCCGCACTCAATGAGCAGGATTACCGTCAGACCAAGGCATCCGACGAGCCTGAAGACCTGCTGCTCGGCCTGCTGAACCGCTCCGATTCTCTCAGCCAGGAAGATTTCCTCAAGGAACTCCGGCAACAGCGCAGCTCCGAAGAAGTAGCCTCCTCGTAGTTCTGTTCGAACCCGATTGTCGTGAAGTTACCAGCAATTACGTGGGGACATCCGCCCTCGGCTGTCCCCACGCGGGAATCAAAAAGGGCCTGCAATGCGGCTGGCATTGCAGACCCCGTGCCCTCTCGGGCTTGCTCCACCCTGTGGGTTTAACTTACCGTGAAAGTTCCGCAGAAATATTTCAGCCAGATTAATTGGTTGTCAAAATCCTGAAACATTTTCACGCTCGGCGGGACCTGATCGCGCCCGCCAAATGAATTTGCTCATTTGCTTCTATTTGGGCAACAATCGATTCCGTGCCGACCAAGGGTCCGCCTGAAACTGTCTCCGCAGCAGCCTCACCTGAACGCGCATTGGGCGGTTCCCTTTCTGGCTCCCCAATCCTGATCATCATGGCGGCGGGGTTCGCCGTGCTCCTGCCTACCTTCTTTCTCGGCATCCCGTCCGGGCACGACTTCGAATTTCACCTTAACTCCTGGATGGAAGTCCTCGGGCAGTGGAGGCTTGGCATACTTTATCCGCGCTGGGCCGCCCTGGCCCACTTCGGATACGGCGAAGCACGCTTCATCTTCTATCCTCCGGCGTCGTGGATGCTGGGAGCGGCACTGGGAGCGTTTCTGCCCTGGAAGATCGTGCCCGGCGCTTATGAGTGGATCGCGCTTACGCTCTCCGGGGTCTCGATGTTCCTGCTGGCGCGCCCTTATCTGGCGCGAGCGGACGCCATCTTTGCCGCCGCCTTGTACGCCGCCAACCCCTACCACATCGTCATCGTGTACTGGCGCAGCGCCTGTGCTGAGTTGCTCGCCGCCGCGCTTCTGCCGCTGCTCCTGCTGGCGGTGCTGCGCTCGGAGAAATTTGAAAGAAAAGCCATCCTCGCTTTGACGCTGATCGTGGCTGCTGCCTGGCTGACCAATATCCCCTCCGCCGTGATGTTGACTTACTCCATGGCGTTGCTGCTGACCATCGCCGCCGTCATGCGCCGCTCCTGGCGGCCCCTGGTGATCGGCGCGGTGGCTCTGTTGCTCGGTTTAGCGCTGGCCGGGTTTTACGTTGTGCCTGTTTTGTACGAACAGAAGTGGGTGGAGATTGCGCAGGTGCTGTCACCGGGGGTCCGTCCCCAGGACAATTTTCTGTTCACCTCTCTCAACAATCCCGATCACGATCGCTTCAATCTCTTGATCTCTCTGCTTTCAACCGCCGAGATCATCCTTCTGGGCATCTTCTGTTTTTTGTCACGCTCCTGGCGTAATCGCGCCCCGCAGTTGTGGTGGATGCTTGCGGCCTGGTCCGCCGCCTGCGCGCTGCTCCTGTGTTCCGTGAGCCTTTTGCTCTATCGCTTTCTCCCCGAGCTCCGTTATGTGCAACTGCCGCTGCGATGGCTGCTCTGCCTGAACGTCGGGTTCGCCTTGCTGGTCACCATGGCGTCTCCGCGCCGGCTGGTCCGCCCTCTGGCCTGTCTGATCATGCTGGCGGTCCTGGTGCTCGTCTGGCATCGCGTTCAACCACCCTGGTGGGACGATGCCGGAGACGTGGCAGAGATGCTGGACAATCAGCAGGACGGTACCGGCTATGAAGGCATCGACGAATATGTTCCCAACGGTGCCGACGTCTATGAGATCAAAAATGACGCACGCCGGGTGAGCTTCGAGGGCGAAGGCAGCGCACGCATCCGCATCACCCAATGGGGACCCGAGTCAAAGGCGTTCAGCGCGAGCCTCAGCCAGCCGGGAAAGCTGGTGCTCAGATTGTTCAACTATCCGGCGTGGAAGGTCGCGGTGAATAATCGCCCGGTGACAACCGGGACTCTCGAGGTCACCGGCCAAATGGTCATTCCGGCAGCTGCGGGAGAGAATCAGGTTCAAATTACATTCGCTCGGACTCGCGACCGGGAAATTGGCGGGATAATATCGCTCACCACGCTTATCCTGATATTGACAGCTTTGCTCTACGACCGCCGCAAATTTGCGCTATGACTCGTGTCCTCATCGCCACCTCGAACCCAGGTAAACTTCGCGATTTCGCCGGGGCCGCAGCTCCGCTGGGAATCACGATTGAGTCTCTGCCAAATTTCGCCGCTATTCCCACCGCGGTCGAGGATGGTCTCACTTTCGAGGCCAACGCCAGAAAAAAAGCTGAGTACTACAGCGCATTCTCCCCGGGTGACGTTGTTCTGGCCGACGATTCCGGCCTTGAGGTGGACGCGCTG
>DATGYF010000183.1:0-3867 GCA_035298145.1 Terriglobales bacterium
CCCGCAGACCGACGATCCCGAATTCGTAAACAATCCCCGCCACGAATTTAATTTCTGGTTTGATCCCGAGGCGGCGCAGATCGTGCTCCGCGCTCCGTGGAAGAAGATCGTTTGCACCCCAACCGACATTTCCATCAAGACTCGCCTCACCCCCGCCATGATCAAGCAGATCGACGCCAGCGGGACGCCGCTGGCCCATTACGTCGCCAGCTACTTCCGGACCGGCCAGGGTGGCGAATACATGTGGGACGAACTTGCCGCTGCCGCCTGGATTGATCCGTCGCTGATTACCAAACGTGAGACGCGCTACATGGCCGTGGACCTCGACCGGGGCGCCGGGTACGGCAATACCCTGACCTGGACGGAGAGAGACAAGCCGAAAGTTGCCGCGCAGCCGGTTGAAATCCAGGTTGATCTGGACACGGAAAAGTTTTACCGGATGTTCGTGGGGCTGATGAGCGCGCATGCGCCCGCTCGCTGATAAGAGATCTTTGACCGCAAAGGACGCAAAGAGAAGCGCAAAGTGCGCAAAGTAATTCTTTGCGTCCTTTGCGGTTAAATGCTCTTATTCCAGCGGCGAGCCCGGCCCGCGCAACCTGTACACAAACTGCCGGCTTTCCCGTCGCTCGCGCTCGACGGCTTCATCTTTCTTCTTCGATATCTGGTTATAGAGTTGAAGTTCTTGTTCCGCTCCGACCTTGTCTCCCGTCCGCTTGTAAGCCTGCGCCAGACGGTAATGCGCTTCCTCGAGCTCGGGATTGACCTTGATCGCTTCCTGGTAGCTCAAAACGGCTCGCGCAAAATCTCCCCGCTCTGAATACAGCACACCCAATTGCAGATACCCAATCCCAAGCCTGGAATCGAGCGCAACAGCCTTCTTCAGCAGGGACTCGACTTGGGCCATGCTCTCGGCGTCATCCGGCCCCTTGCGCCGCTTCCAGAGATTGACCGCGTAGTAGTAGCTGGCCAGGGCATTCTCAGGCTGAAGCTTTGCAAAGCGCGCCAGCCGCTCGGTGGAACATTCTGACTGCGTGGTTTCGACGCTCTGTATTTTGCCCAGAAACAGGTAGGCCTTCGGATCATTGGGATTCATGTCCGAGGCTTCGCAGAGCCGCTGCGCGGCCTGGTCGTACGAACCGTTGCTGTACCATGCCACTCCAAGTGCGACCAGCATCCGGGCGGAGCGCGGGAACAAGCGGTTGCCCTTGTTGAATACTTCGATGGCAGGCTGCACCGCGCGATGCAGCAGCAGCTCAGATCCCCAGTCGAAGAAGTAGGGTTCGCTGGGATCGAGTTCCGCCGCCTTCTGGTATTGCCGCACGGCCTCAAGAGGATTGCCCGATTTCTCTTCGATGTCTCCGAGCAAGTGATGCAGCTCAGCCTCATTTTTTTGCCCGGGCTTCTCCCGCGCGGTCAGCAACGCCTGCGCATTTGCGCGCGCGCGCTGGTATTGACCCGAGTCTGCATAAGCCAGCGCCAGGAGGTAGGCGTTTTCGTAATTCCCCGGCTTGAGTTGCGAGGCCCGTTCCAGATAAGTCAGGGCCTGCGGCGCCTTTCCACTGGCTACCAGCGATTTTCCCAGGCGGTGATTCGCGTCGAAATTCCCCGGTTCGCGATCAGCCGTCGCGCGCAGAGAGCTTTCATTCGTGTCGGCCGCTGACGGCGGCAGAGAGCCAGACGGCGGCTTGGCGCTGAGAGATGCGATGTCCCTGGCCAGCGATTCCTTGGTTCGCACCACCGCATTTGAACCGTGCCCGCCGAGATTGGTGCCGTCAGTGACGCCGGCCACGGTGAATTGAGGTTCATCGAAAAACTCCGGCGCCCCCCCGACCTCCAGCGTCAGGTCGAGTTGCTTGGTTTCCTTCGGGCCAAGAACACAGGGGCCGAAGGTGGACTGGCCGTGTCCCTGCGCCTCCACGCGCAACATATAGACGCCTTCACGAAGCCCTGCGAAGCGGTAGTTTCCGGCCGCGTCAGAGTGTGTGGAGACCGTCTCGGCGCCGTCTTTTACCTGAAGATATACGGTTGCGCCGGCCACCGGGCGGGCCTTCGAATCTCGCACGGCCCCTTGCAACGTCGCCGAGGCAGAGGAACTCTGGGCCTGGATCATTGCCGGGATAAGCATTGCGATTACGGCCAGGACGCCGCTGGCGACGCGGCTTGCGGGAATAAATCCAGATTGCTGTACGGTCAGGCGGAGACGGCGCATACGGGAAAGAAAAATGGGAAAGACCAAAATCAGGTCATTCGCGCGCGCCAATGATTCTAGTCGCTGGATTGGTCATCTGCAATCCGCGCAGCGCTTCATGGGCTGAGAACCCGGTTCGCACCGCCCCACTACCGGCCCTGACAGCGCTTCCTGACGCGGGGTACAATGCTTGTTCTTCCCGGCCGGGTCGTTGGAACAATCGGTGCAGTCTTCCAGCAAATCCTGCTAAAGCAAGACCACAAACACCGAGGGGTGCGCCATGAAGCCACGAAGCTTCGCTGTCCTGCTGACCGCTGTTCTGATTCTGACTGCCGCCGCCGGGCTGCAGGCGCAGAAGATCAAAGTCATCGTGGATCAGGACGCGCGCGGGCCGGCCACCACCGACATGCAGTCCATCCTCATTTTTCTGCAATCGGACAAGTTTGACGTGCTTGGAATTACCACCGTCAGCGGCGACCAGTGGGTGAAAGAAGAGACCCAGCGCACCCTGCGCCTGCTCGAAATCGCCGGACGCACCGACGTTCCTGTGGTCCAGGGCGCAGAATTCCCGCTGCTGAACTCCAAGGAAGAAACCGAGCGCTGGGAAGCGCTCTATGGCAAATTCCGCTACAAAGGGTGCTGGAGCGATTTCTCTAAACGCCCGGGAAATGTTCCGCCCTCATTTCGCGCTGGATATCATGAACCCGATGTGGTCCCCCCGCTGGTCGAGGGCGAACCCCACACCAAGCCGCTGGAAGAAACCGCCGCGCACTTTATCGTTCGCATGGTGCATCAGTATCCCGGCGAAGTGGTGATTTGGGCCGGAGGCCCGCTGACCAATATCGCGCTGGCATTGCGCCTCGACCCTCAAGTCGCGACTTTGGCGAAGGAGCTCGTCCTGATGGGCAGCGGCATGTACGCCAGCACAGGCGGGATCAACAGTATTGACGGCCGCCGGGAATTCAACTGGTGGTTCGATCCCGAGGCGGTGCGGATCGCGATGCGCGCGCCCTGGAAGAAAATCACGATCACGCCCATCGACATTTCGGTCAAGACCACGGTGAATCCGGCGGTCAAGGCCGCCATCGCGAAAGCGGACACGCCCGTGACCCGCTATCTCACGGAATACTCCGTCGAAAGCTTCATGTGGGATGAGCTTTCCGCCGCGGCCATGATTGATCCTTCCATCGTCACCGGACAGAAAGAACTCTACGTGGACATCGACGTTGATCACGGGCCCAGTTACGGCGAAACTTTGTTCTGGGAGCCCGGGACCGAGCTCCCTCCCTATGAAAGAAAGGCCATTGTACAGTTCGATGTGAACACCACAAAACTGTACGATCTCTACATCAAGTTGATGACCCAGCCCGCGCGCCAGGCGCGTTAGTAATTCTTCTACGGAGAATACAAGATGGATTCGAGACCACTTTCGCGCGTGACCCGTCGCCAGTTTGTGACCACTTCCGCGGCGGCCATCGCCGCTGGCAGCCTGGCGACCGGTTTCGCTCCTCCGGCCCTTGCTTACGATCAAGGACAATCCGGCCAAAAGATGGACGGCGGCCCCTTCCGCGTGATCATCGATACCGACCCCGGCGTCGACGACGCGCTGGCCTTGCTGCTGGCCATGCGTTCGCCGGAACTGAAGATTGAAGGCATTACTCCGGTCGCCGGAAATGTCC
>DATGYF010000184.1:0-3684 GCA_035298145.1 Terriglobales bacterium
CATAAAGCAAGCATTTGCCAGGCTGGTTCTCATTCAAGCGGAGCTTCGCTCCGCCGGGCGGGTGAGGACACCCGCCCCTACGTGGTCTTTTTTGGGGAAAGGGCGGGAGGCATCAAGAGAGTACCTGCAATCCGTCGTCAAATCAGCCTATGATTTTGGAGAGTAACCCCGGGAGGATTTCACATGGCAGCGAGTCAGGTAGTTCTGTATTTTGACAAGCAGGAAGACGCGCTGCTCTTTACCCTGGCTGCCAGTTCTATGATTTCGGATGACGGTCCCGCACGCGCCGACGAGGCCCTGGTAAAAGTCGCTGCAGAAATCCGCAAAGCCAGCCGGATCACCACCGAAGGTGTTCTGGAACCGTCCAACTAGTCCTCAGCATTCAGCGCAGGCATGGCAATGTTGAAGTGTGGGTCGGACACTCCTGTCCGACGCCTTTGACTTTGTGCTGGAGTTGCATTCAGGTTTGCGGCTCTTGCTCACACCGCGGCCACCGGCCCCCAAAATCAAAGGCCAGCCCAAAGCGTCAGACAGGAGTGTCCAACCCGCACACTCTATTCGCGGTCGAGACGGGCATAGGCCTGCTCGGCCAGTACCAGCCCACCCAGGACGCCGGCACGGCCTTCGAGCTGCGGAGGGACCACATACTGGTCAATATCGCGCATGACTTCGGTCGCGCGGACATATCCATTGAGCAGTCCGGTCAGGTCTTTCCGGATGCGCCCGAACAAATGCGTTTGCCGCAGCACGCCGCCGCCCAGCAGAATGCGTTGAGGCGACAGGGTCAGAACCCAGTTGGCCAGTCCCTGCGCCAGGTAATTCGCCTCCAGTGTCCATGCCGGATGGTCGGGCGGAAGGTCTGGGGCGGCTTTGCCCCAACGCGCCTGCATGGCCGGCCCTGAGGCCAGCCCCTCCAGGCAATCGCCATGATAAGGGCAGCCGCCGGGGTAAGGATCACGTACCAGATCGTGCGGAACCCGGATGTGGCCCATCTCCGGATGCACCAGGCCATGAAGAACGCGCCCGTTGATGATCGCGCCGCCACCAATGCCCGTTCCGACGGTCAGATAGAGAAAGTCGGTCAGGTTCTGCGCCGCGCCCCAGCGGGCCTCGCCCAGCGCGGCCGCGTCCACGTCGGTGTCAAAGCCAACCGGCACGCCCAGGGCATCGCGCACTGTGCCTGCCAGATTGTAGTTCTGCCAGCCGGGTTTCGGCGTGGAGGTGACATAGCCGAAGGTAAGCGAGGTGCGGTGCAGATCGATCGGTCCAAAAGAACCGATGCCCACCGCCCTCAATTCCCCTCTGGATTCCTCGCGCAGAAATTCAATAGCGATGGCCAGCGTGGCCTCGGGGGCGGTCGTGGGAAACTGTATCGTCTTCAGGTCCGTTGGCCCGGTTCCCACTCCACAAACGAATTTGGTTCCCCCTGCTTCGATCGAACCGAACATAATTTCGATATGCGCCCCAAGGAGTCTGCCACAGAACCTCGCCGGGACAAAATTTCAGCCGCCACAAAAGACTTCCGAAGACGTCAACGGTCACGCAAGTCAGGTAATAGAGATCACATTAGACAGGTATCCGTGCCCCGCCCATCGCCGGTTTCGGCCCCCCCATCCGGGACTGGCCGGGCTCCGCTCAGCCGCGTGAGTGCGGGCACCCCGGCCTTACGTGGGCTGCATGAATCCAGCCTGTCGCGGTTTCAGAAGCCCGCGCGGCCTTCCCGAATACGGCGGGAAAAATCGGGGGCGTCATTCGCCGCCCGGGCCGCCGCGTTGATATGCGCCTGCTGCTTGAGCTGGGCGAAGGGAAGGTTTCCCGTCGCCAGGTCGCCTCGCTCAAAGAGCATCTGGTCTGCGCGGCCGTTCAGCAACACACGCCAGTCCAACTGTGGTTCACCCGCCAGCGTGGCGATGTTGGTGGTGCAGTTATTGGTCAGAGCGTTATACCACTCCGGACGATTTCGTATCCGGTTAATCTTCTTCAGATAATTCAGAAGCGTGGCCCGTGCATGTTCGGGCGTGGCTCGGGTGTGAAAGAGATACGTTTCTTCCCCCTTGCGGTAGTTGGTCCGCAGGCGCACTACATCGCGCTCGTCGCTTACCGTGTAAATAAGCTCGTAGTAGCGGAAAAATCCGCGGATGGCGGAATACTGCTCTCCCACTTCTTTCCTGGTCTCGATCGACATCGCAATGTAATCATTGTCGCCGAACTGGAAACTGACGATGGGATGAGCAATCCAGGGCGAGCCCCAGTAAGTCAGAAAAATATCCATGCCCCGTATTTGTGAAAGGTCGTAGGAGCGCGTCTCCCAATGCGGAGTGTAGTCGCCTTCGGTGCGGTAGTCGCAGTTGCGCACGTTGTGAATGGTGACATGATCGCCATCGATTTCCGCCCATGCCGTCTGGGCCACGTCGGGCTGCCAGGCGCGGTCATTCGATGGCTTCAGCGTAAGCCACCACGCCAGTACCAGGGCGAATCCAGCCAGGCAGATTGCGATCGCTTTCCCGCGTCCGCGAAAGGTCAGCAGAGCGCCCACCATGGCGAGGCCGTAGCTCGAGGCTCCAAGAGTTCGAAGAGAGGTGCCGGGCAGCAGGTCGAAGTACAAAGCGGCTGCGGCCCAGGCGGTCAGGGCCAGAGTCAGCAGGAGTGCGAATCCGCGTCCCGCGAGCGTCGCGACTCGCCGCCATAGATGGGTTGGCGTCATCCCTTGTCCGGTTTTATGCGTAGATACCGCGTTGGCGCAGCGTGTATGCCACCCGGTCGAGGGCGAGCATGTACGCTGCAATGCGGTTGCTGACCTTGTGGGTCTCGGCGTACTTCAGAACTTCCGCGAAGGCGGTCTTCATGGTGTGGTGCAGGTGATCGTTCACCATCGATTCCGTCCAGAAGTATCCCTGACGGTCCTGTACCCATTCAAAGTAGGAGACGGTGACCCCGCCGGAGTTGGCCAGGATGTCAGGAATGACAAACACACCTTTGTCCACCAGGATCTCGTCGGCCTCAGCGGTGGTCGGACCATTCGCCCCTTCACAGAGAACTCTGGCCCGCACCTTTTCCGCATTGCGGCTCGTGATCTGATTTTCTGTCGCCGCGGGAATGAGAATGTCGCAGTCAGCCACCAGCAATTCGGCGGAACTGGACGCTTCGGAACCGGGAAAGCCTTCCAGCGTGCGCTCGCGCTGGTAGTGCAGCGAGAGCGCCTCAATATCGATGCCATCCTTGTTGTATAGACCACCTCTACTGGTGGATACGCCAACAATCTTGTATCCCCTGCGGCGCATGAGCCGGGCGGCGTTCGAGCCCACATTGCCGAAGCCCTGAATCACTACACGGGTGCGGTCCGCGCTCATGCCCAGACGCTTGATTGCTTCATCACAAACAATCATCAGGCCGCGGCCCGTAGCTTCAACGCGCCCATGCGACCCGCCCAGTTCGAGGGGCTTGCCGGTCACAACCGCCGTGACAGTGTGGTGCACATGCATGGAATAGGTATCCATGATCCAGGCCATGATCTGCTCGTCGGTATTGATGTCGGGGCCGGGAACATCTTTTTCCGGTCCCAGCACCTCCATCAGCTCCGAGGTGTAACGGCGCGTAAGGCGCTCGAGCTCACGTTTGGACATCCGGTCAGGATCGCAAATCACTCCTCCAGCGGCGCCGCCGAACGGGATGTTCACCACAGCA
>DATGYF010000185.1:0-11522 GCA_035298145.1 Terriglobales bacterium
GGCTAAGGAGATATCGTGTATCAGAAAGCGGGGCCTCAGAAGGCGCATCTGCTGATCGTGGACGACGAAGCCAATACCCTGGCCTCCCTGGCGCGCGCATTTCGTCTGGCCGGCCACGAAGCGACGCTGTGCGACAACGCCGCCAAGGCCCTGGAACTGGCTCGCACCCAGACTTTCGATTTGATCCTCTCTGACGTAGTCATGCCGGGCAAGGATGGCCTCTCGCTCCTGGAAGACTTGAAGTCCCAGGGAGTCACGACGCCCGTGGTCATGATGTCGGGTCAGGCGCATATCGACATGGCGGTGCGGGCCACCCGGCTGGGGGCGCTCGATTTTCTGGAGAAACCTGTCTCCACGGAAAAGCTGCTGCTTACAGTAGAGAACGCGCTCAAGCTGCAGCGGCTGGAGTCGGAAAACCGGCAGCTCCGGCAACGCCTCGGGAAACATGAAATCGTGTGGACCGGCGAGACCATGAAAAAGCTGATGGCCCAGATTGAGCGCGTGGCCGCCAGCGAAACCCGGGTCTGCATTCTGGGCGAAACCGGCACCGGCAAGGAACTGGTAGCGCGCACGCTGCATGAGCGCAGTCCGCGCGCCGGCGGTCCGTTCATCACTTTAAACTGCGCTGCGGTTCCGGCCGAGCTCATCGAATCTGAATTGTTCGGCCATGAGAAAGGTTCTTTCACGGGCGCCGCCGGCCGCCATATCGGCAAATTTGAACAGGCGGAGCGAGGCACGATTTTTCTCGATGAAATCGGCGACATGCCTCTGCCCATGCAGGCCAAACTGCTGCGCGTGCTGGAGGAAGGCGAAGTCGAGCGCATCGGCGCCGACAAGCCCACCAAGGTGGATGTGCGGGTGGTGGTGGCTACCCATCGCAACCTGGAATCGCTGGTGCGCGACGGCAAGTTCCGCCAGGACCTGTTTCACCGGATTTACGTCTTCCCCCTTCTCTTGCCCTCCCTTCGGGAGCGAAAGGAGGACATCCCCGTCCTGATACAGCATTTTGCGGCTCAAGTCTGCGCCCAGAATAACTGGAAACTGCTAACCTTCAGTCCGGAGGCGATTCAGAAACTCCAGGCGCATAGCTGGCCGGGCAATGTTCGCGAGCTGCGCAACGTCGTGGAACGGCTGATCCTGCTGGCGACTGACGGTGAAGTAACTGGGGACACCGTCGAGATGGCGTTACCCAGCGGGGTTATGTCCCCAGCCTCCCCGACCGGCTCGGGGACCCTGGCGGAACGGACACAGGACTTTGAGCGGGCAGTCATCCTGGCCGAGCTGAAACGCAGCCACTTCCACGTTACCAATGCCGCGAAGGCACTGGGCTTGGAGCGTAGCCACTTCTACAAGAAAGCGGAGCAATTGGGAGTCGATCTCCGGTCTTTACGCAACGAAGCGGTGGATTGACTCGAATTTCCACAGATTCAAACCACCGATAGGGACAATCCAAAAATACAGGACAAACTGTATTGGCTGCCCATACCCTTGGGTATAGACTAAACGGCACTGTAGGGTAGTGTCTGAAAGTGGCTCCCAGCAAGGGGTTTCCGCCTGCCAGACCTGCCTGTTCGCTTCTGACTTTGCGGTCGATGGAAGCGCGAAGTTTCGCGCGATGTCAGCAAGAATTACACTGCAAAAGTTTTCCACAGGCGGCTAACGCGTTGGAAGGGTGGAGCATTCCCGTTTGGCAACTACGATGCTTACGTAGGGCATCCAGGGAAGTTTCGTCCGTAAGGCCAGGTAATTCTGGGGAGGTAGGTTATGGCTGCATTCCGGATATTCATAGCGGACGACCACGAAGTGGTGCGCAAGGGCTTATGCGCGTTGCTGCAGGCAGAGCCGGGGTGGGAGATCTGCGGTGAAGCTGCCGACGGGCGTCAGGCTACGGAAAAAGTCCGTGAATTGAAGCCTGACGCCATCATCCTCGACATCGGAATGCCCGGCTTGAATGGCCTGGAAGCGACTCGGCAGATCATCAAAGAGGATCCGCGCGCCCGCGTGCTCATTCTGACCTTCCATGACTCCGACCAGGTGGTGCGGGACGTACTGAATGCCGGCGCCCGGGGATTCCTGCTGAAATCCGATGCCGCCCGCGATCTGGTGGTTGCGGTCGAAGCTCTCAAGCGAGATAAGACCTACTTTACTTCGAAAGTCGCAGCCATGGTGCTGGACGGATACCTGAAAGGCGGGACCCAGGCGGCCGCCATTGCCGTGGGCCGTGACCGGCTTACTCCGCGGGAGCGCGAAGTGGTACAGCTGCTGGCCGAGGGTAAGAGCACGAAAGAGGTTGCGGTGGCGCTGGGCCTGAGCGTGAAGACGGCGGAAACTCACCGCTCGAATATCATGCGCAAGCTGCAATTGCACTCGGTCAGCGATCTGGTGCTGTACGCCGTCCGGAACAATATTGTTCACGTGGTCCAACCTACGATTGAGTAGGGGTTTGGAATTCTTCGGGTTGCGTCGGGCCATTCGGCATGCTTGGCGAGGATGCAATCGTATTCGATCTTCGCACCGGATGCGGCCCAGATGCACACAACTTCAGGATTGGTTTTGGGTTCACCCTATACAGCAAGTTAATGAAACCACTACAGGGTGCACCGGATAGACCCTGATCGCTTCTGCACCTAGTCTTATCGTCGTTATGAAAACCGATTTGCGAGGGTCAATCTCAGACCCGGGAGGCAGACGCGTGACGAACCAGAACATTCCCATGGCAATGAACTCCGATGCGAATTGCACAGTCCGATCAAGTACGGACCTTGAATTGGTCAAGCGCGCCCAGCGAGGCGACTCGGAAGCCTTTGCCGCTCTGTTCCACACGCACAAGGCGAGGGTCTATTCCATTTGCCTGCGTATGACCAACAACGCGGCGCAGGCTGAAGACCTTACCCAGGACGCATTTCTGCAGGTATTCCGGAAACTCTCCACCTTTAAGGGAAATTCGGCGCTGTCCACCTGGCTCTATCGCATCGCGGTCAACACCGTGCTGATGCACTTCCGAAAGAAGGCGCTGAAACAGATTTCGCTGGACGAGCCCTCGAGTCATGATGCCAAGATGGTGCGCCGTGAATACGGCAGCCGCGATGGCAGACTTTCAGGATCGGTGGACCGCATTACGCTGACCCGCGCCATCAAAGATCTGCCCGCCGGTTACAGGACCATCTTCCTGCTGCACGAAGTGGAAGGCTACGAGCACCAGGAGATCGCGAAGATACTGGATTGCTCGGTGGGAAATTCCAAGTCGCAACTGCACAAGGCAAAGCTCAGGATTCGCGAATTCCTGGCCGAGCCCGGCAAGGCAGGAATCGAAGCGCAGGAGGCAGCCGCGCAGGAGACTGCCGCGCGCCAGCGCAAGAATCCACGTTCAGAACTCGGTTTTGCCGAAGCGGTCTGAATGTAGGCGCGAGCGTCCCGCTCGTGCAGCAACCACCAGAAACCACGTGGGGACAGCCGCCCTCGGCTGTCCGGCGGAGCAAAGCTCCGCAGTTTTCGTATCAAAAAAAGCGAGCCGCGCCGGGGGCGGCTGTCCCCACCTGTTCCACATCACGATCACCGCTGGCCCCATTTCAGCTTGGTGCGCAGCACGTCAAAGAATGTTCCCTGGGTATGCAGCAGCGTGACCTGGTGCTGTGATTTGCGGCACAGCACGCGGTCCCCATCCACCATGGGCATGCCGATCTGGCCGTCGATGCTGAGGTAGGCCTCGTCCTCTCCGGTCTTGACCACAATCTCGATTTCCGAAGTATCGCGAACCACCAGCGGACGATGAGTGAGGGAGTGCGCCGAGACCGGCGTAACCACGAATGCGTCCACGGAAGGCATCAGGATGGGACCGCCGGCCGCCAGCGAATAAGCCGTCGAACCGGTGGCGGTGGAGACGATCAGGCTGTCGGCCTGGTAGCTCGACACGAATACCCGGTCAATGTAGACGTCGCAGTGATTCAGCCGGGCGATGGTGCCTTTGCCGACCACCACATCGTTGAGCGCTTCGTAGCTCCCCACGGAAGCGTCTTTACGCAGCACATCACAGTGCACCATGGACCGCCGGTCCAGATTGCAACAACTTTTCTCGATATCCCGCAGCGTGGAATACAAATTTTCCAGCGGCACTTCGGTAAGGAATCCCAGCGAACCCAGATTGATGCCGAGCACCGGAATTCCGGCCTTGCATACCGCCCGGGCTGCGGAGAGTAGCGTTCCATCTCCACCCAGCACCACCACGAAGTTCAGCGGACGGGAGGCCATCTGTTCCCGCGCGAGAACTTCCACGCCGGGAGCAAAGGGCGCGGTCTCGGGATCGACTACAACCTGGTATTGGCGCTCGCGAAACCAGGCCAGCAGGGGTGGAACGATATCTGCCAGTTCCGCTTTGCCCGGCTTGGAGATGATGCCGGTGGACTTCGTGGTTGAAACAACATTCGAGGTAGCCATGATGAAAGTCGAATTGTACAGAAATTCCGGGCAAAAGCCGTAACCACGGAGGACGCAGAGGACACGGAGGAAAAACTAGAATTGCCCGTACAACAGGAATTCGCGATTGCCTTCCCCACCCAGGATGGGGGATTCGATCACGTCGGTCTGGGTGCATCCCAGTGCCAGCAGGGCATGACGAACCTTTTCCACCGCAGCCTTTTGTACCAGGGGGTCGCGTACGATGCCTCCCTTCCCTACCAGCTCGCGGCCGGCTTCGAACTGCGGTTTCACCAGAACGATGATCTGTCGTCCGCGACGCTCACGAAGCCCGGGAAAAGCAGCTGCAATCACCGCGGGCAGAACCAGGGTCGCCGAGATGAAAGATACATCCATCACTACCAGATCTATCGCTTCGCCGAGCTGGAGCGGCGTGAGATAGCGGGCATTGGTCTTTTCGAGCAGGCGCACGCGAGCGTCTTGACGCAGACGGAAATCAATCTGGCCGTGGCCGGTATCGACAGCAATGACCCGTCCCGCCCCGCGCTGTAAGAGACAATCGGTAAAACCACCGGTCGAGGTTCCCACATCGAGGCAGGTTGCGCCCGCAACATCAATCTGCCAGTGCTGGAGCGCCTCCTCGAGTTTGAGACCGCCACGGCTGACGTATTTGAGATCGTCTCCGAGCAGGCGGAGGTCGGCCGAGGCCTCCACGGCCGTTCCCGCTTTTTCAATTTTTTGTCCGTTGATCAGCACTTTGCCGGCGAGGATCAACGCCTGGGCCCGCTCCCGCGAGGTAGCCACTCCGCGCTCCAGCAACAATTTGTCGAGCCGCATTTTCAAAACCAGACTCCGGACGAAACCAGCCCTGGTGCAATCCAAGCGGTTTGAGCACCCGCAAAGGTGCAAGGTGCAGAAAGCTCTCGTAACAAACAACTTAACAGTGTACTTTCCCGTTTTCCCACAGAATTTCCCACAGCGGTGTTGAAAAAGTTCAGCGCGCCAGTTCGGCCGCGCGCAGGGATGGGAGGATGAGGGTGACCTTAGCCACCGCTCCGTGGTCTGGTCAGAGGTCCGACGTCCGAGGTCTGCTTACCCGGCTACTTCTTCCAGAAGTTTCTGGTCGATATCGAAATTGGAGTGGACGTTCTGCACGTCGTCGTGCTCTTCGAGCGCTTCCATCAAGCGGATCATCTGACTTGCCGCCGGGCCCTCCAGCTTAATGTAGTTTTGCGGAATCATCGACACGCTGGATGACACAGGTTCAATCCCGGCTTTCTTCACCGCTTCGAGAACGGCTTCATAGACAGCGGGCTCCGAAAGCACTTCCCAGTTGTCGCCGTCGTCGCGTAAATCTTCGGCGCCGGCTTCAAGGACAATACCCATCAAATCGTCTTCCTTGGCGGCAGTTTTGGGAACGACGATGTCGCCCTTCTTGTGAAACATCCAGGAGACGGCGCCGGCTTCCGCCATGTTGCCGCCGTTTTTGCCGAAGGCGTGGCGGATTTCGCTGACCGTGCGGTTGCGATTGTCGGTATTGATATCGAGCAGGACGGCCACGCCGCCCGGGCCGTAGCCCTCGAGCGAGAACTCCTCGTAGGTGGCGCCGGGAAGCTCTCCCGTGCCGCGCAGGATGGCCCGCTTGATGTTGTCGGCCGGCATGTTCTCGGCCTTGGCCGCCAGAATGGCGCCGCGCAGACGCGGGTTAGTGTCGGGATCGCCACCATTTTTGGCCGCAATGGAAATTTCCTTGATCAGGCGGGTAAAAATCTTGCCCCGCTTCGCGTCCAGGGCGCCTTTTTTATGCTTGATTGTCGCCCATTTTGAATGGCCGGACATGGAAATACCTCGTATTTAATAGTTTTTTATGGCGCGGAACTGGCCCGTCGAGGAGATCAACGGATTTGCCTCTAATGAATGCCGCCGAACAAAAAATTATAGCATGGGACCCTGAACCCGGGCCTGTCGGGCTTTGTACGCATAGAGTACGGCCAGCAATGGCGGAGCCAGCAGCACGCCCCAGAATGGAATTACTATCCCCAGCACGATCGGCGCCAGGATCGAAGCCCACACCGGCACCCTGGCGGTGCGCTTCATCAGGTAAGGCTGGAGCAGAAAACCATCCACGATCGCGATGACTGCGTAAAGAATCAGAACGTAGATCGGATGCTCCCAGTCTCCCCACTTGAACATGGCGGTCAGGGCCGGACCGACAACCCCGAGCACGGCGCCGATCTGGGGGACGAACTGAAACGCGGCCCCGAGCATCGCCCAGAACGGAGCCCAGGGTACGCCGATAATGAGCAGTCCGATCAACCACAGGAGGCCAACCGCCAGCGAGTCTTCAAGTTGCGCCACCAGCCAGTTTTTCAGCGCGCCGCCGGTAACGCGAAAGTGGTCCCAGAAATCCACCCGTGTAAGATGCCTCCCCTGGCAACGATGATAGTCCCGGCGAACAACCTGGAAGCGAATTGTCTTGCCGTTCTTTGCGTCCTTGGCGGTGTCTCTTTGCGCCCTTTGCGGTAAAAGGCCGGAAAGTTCGCAAAGGAATTCCTCCGGGGCGTCAACTTTGTTGACCGTCAATCGTCCATACTCTTAGCACGAAATATCCATAGGTCGACATCCAGAGAGAAGGCGTGTGGACACCGTCCTGACGACAACCTTGACTTCGCCCGCGACGAAAGAGGCTGCAGCGATCTCGGTGGAGCGGTTCGACGACATCATGCGCCAGCACCAGCGTCGCGTCTATCGGGTGATCTACCTGCTGGTGCGGGACGCCGACACGGCCGACACTCTCACCCAGGAATGCTTTCTCCGCGCTTACCAGAAACGCGCCAGCTTCCGGGGCGAATGCCGGATCGAAACCTGGCTCCTGCGCATCGCCGTCAACCTGGTGCGGGACCATGGCAAAAACCGCCGGGTTTCGTTCTGGAAAAGACTGGTGGGCCTGGATGATGGTGAGGCCACCGACCCAGGGCCACGTCAATGTCCCGCTCGCGAACCCTCGGCGGAACGCACACTTCTGGCGCGCGAGGAGTTGGAAGCCGTGTGGAACGCCCTGTCTTCTCTTTCGGCGCAGCAGCGTACGATTTTCTTCCTGCGCTATGAAGAGGAAATGCCGCTGGCGCAGATCGCGGACATGCTGGAAGTGAACATAGGCACGGTAAAAACGCAACTGTCGCGCGCCACCGGGAAGTTGCGGGAGATGAAGGAGAGACAATGGAAATAATTCGGCATCTGAGCCATGAGGAGTTGAGCGACCTGGTGATCCAGAGCGATCAGGAAGCGCTGCGTCCGCTGCTCGACGCCCTGCCCGAGTTGGCCCGCACTTCGGCGGAACGGCCCGAGCAATTCTGGCAGGAACAGCGCGTGGCTGTCTGGTCACGGATTGCTCGCGACCGCAATCCCCACGATCGGAAGGTTCGCCGCCCGCTCGTGTTGGCATGGTCGGCGCTGGCGGCCATGATCGTGCTGGCAGGATTGATGCTGGACCGTGCATCTGTTGCTCCGCCGCCCAGGGCACAGGTGGATCCTGACCATGAACTGTTATTGGCGGTAGAGCGCGCGGTGCACAATGACGGACCGGCAGCGCTCGATCCGGCGGCGCTTCTGGCTGAGGAGATGGTCCAGGACCTGCCCGCCGCACATTCCCCTGTTCACAAGAAGGAGCCGACTCATGAAAATTAGATATCCAGGCGTATTCGCAATGCTTCTCTTCTCCCTCTCCATGCCGGCGCAGGTGCGAACGGCCCCACCTTCAGCGGCAGTCGCTACCGCCAGAACCAGAGCCACCTTCGTGTACCGTGGCGAACTGGGAAAATGGTGGCAGAACTCGGAGGTGGCCAGGAAGTTACAACTCAGCGACGGTCAGATTTCTCAGCTCGATCAAACTTTCTACGATCACAAGCTGAAGCTAATCGACTACGGCGCAGAAATGGAAAAGCAGGACTTGAAATTGCAGGCTCTGCTCGACGCCGACGTCCCCAACGAGGGCCAGGTCGAAGCCCAGGTGGATCAGGTACTGGGCGCGCGCGGCAAGCTGGAGCGCGAATTCACCATGATGAATCTCGATCTGCGCAAAGTGCTGTCACTCGACCAGTGGCGGCAGTTGAAGTCGATTCAGGGACAGGGTGGGAGCCCCGGCGGCGACCGGATATTCTTTCGCAAAGTGCTGCCGCCCGGCGCTGCGCCCTCGACTGCGCCTCTGCCACCGGACGCGATTCCATTGCCTCCACTTCCCCCTCCTCCCGGAGACGAGATGTACTGAAAAATTCCACCGCGCCTGGACGTTCTGTAGCGCCGGCGTCCCGCCGGCTGTCGGGCGGGCATCTTGCCGGCGCTACAAGAACCTCTGAATGCTTTCCGGCAATACGGGCGGCGGTTTTCTTCGTGTTAAACTTTCAATAGCCTCATCTCCGAGGAAACCAGATGAAATTTGGCGTCATCATCTTCCCGGGATCCAACTGCGACCATGATGCGTATTGGACGATTCAGCACGTGGCCCGCCAGCCCGTCACATTTCTTTGGCATGAATCCCATGATCTGGAGAACTGCGACGCCATCATCGTGCCCGGCGGGTTCTCCTATGGCGACTACCTACGCACCGGAGCTATCGCGAAATTCTCTCCGGTGATGGAGGCGGTGCGGAACTTCGCCGCCTCGGACGGGTTGGTGCTGGGGATCTGTAACGGCTTCCAGATTCTGTGCGAATCCGGCCTGCTGCCGGGGGCATTGATGCGGAATGTAGGGCTGAAATACGTCTGCAAACCGGTGCAGGTGCGAGTGGAAAATGCGGAAACTCCCTTCACCGGCGCGTGCCGCCAGGGCGACGTCTTGACGATTCCCATCGGCCACATGGAAGGCAACTATTTCTGTGACCAAGCAACTCTGGCCGAGTTGAAGCGCAACCAACAGATTGTGTTTCGTTACTGCTCGCCCGCGGGCGAGATTACCGCCGATGCCAACCCGAACGGATCCCTGGAAAATATCGCGGGAATCTGCAGTCCAGGGCGAAACGTGCTGGGAATGATGCCGCATCCGGAGCGCTCGAGCGAGCCCGAGTTGGGCGGCACGGAGGGATTCAGGATCTTCGAGTCCATGGTCGGAGCCATGGCTTTGAAATAACGCAGGTTCCCCGGTGTTTTTTTTGGGGCTACCTGCATCCAATCCATTTGGAGAGTTGGCGCGCAACTTTCGCTTGAAGTAGGGTTTAGGAAGAAGACTCCACGAATATTTCATGACAACCCTCCAACCTGTGGCCACGCCTCTGGTTCACCTGAAGCCTGTCCAGCTGGGAGCAATTCCAGCGATGGCGGCGTTTCTTTTTTTGCTGCTGGTGCTTGGTACCGCATGGCCGGCGGCGGCGCAGGACACGCCCCGGGTGCAGGTTTTCGGCGGCTACTCCTACACCCGGTTCGATAGCCCGTCATTCGGTTTCTCCAGCCCATCCGGCCTGAACGGTTACAATTTTGCACCCGCCTTCAACCTGATCCGCAACTTCGGCGTGGTGGCGGAGGTAAGCGGGCAATACGGCTCGAACCTCGACCTGCGCGATATCGCCGTAGGTCCGCAATTCCTCTATCCCAAGGGCAAGGCCTTGTTTTTCGGACATGCGCTGATTGGCAGCGCCCGCTCCCTGGTGCGGGTGGGAAACAGTGAAGAGGACACGGCCCGCGCCGTGGTTCTGGGCGGGGGCATGGACTTCGATCTCACTTCCCGCTTCGCGGTGCGCGTATTTCAGGTGGATTATCTGCACACCAGTCTGTTTTCGCAGACCCAGAACAACCTGCGCTTTTCAACCGGCCTGGTTTATCGCTGGGGCGCGATTAAGAAGGGGCACCGGGCGCCTCCGCTGGGTCAGTAGCAACTCGCGGCATGATGCAAAAAAGTTTTGGAAGGGACTTGATGATACGGATCCGACGAGCGGGCTTGCTGAGCGCCGCCTTTGCCCTGGCCTGGTTAGCGGGCTGCGGGGGCAGTAGCGGCGGCGGATCGGCTTCCGGCCGCAATGCCTATGTCGCCGTGCCCCAGGGCAATGCCATCGCCGCGTTCCGGGTAGACTCCCACTCCGGCGATCTCACCCGCGTGCTGGGTTCCCCTTTCGCTGGTGGGACCTCTCCGGCGGCGATCGCGGTCCACCCTTCGGGAAAGTTCGTTTATGCCGCGAACCAGGGTGGCAATGATGTTTCCCTGTTCACCGTCAACAGCAATACCGGAGAGCTCTCTGAGGTCATGCCTCGCACTCCGGCGGGACTGAATCCGTCGTCGCTGGTGATGGACTCCGGCGGCGATCTGATCTTTGTGGCCAACACGACCTCGAATACAATTTCCGTTTATTCCGTCAGTTCGAGCGATGGTTCTCTTACCGAAGTCGCGGGATCGCCATTCTCCACCGGCGTCCGGCCGATAGCGCTGGCCCTGGCGCCTTCGGGCAAATTCCTGTACGTCGTGAGTGGAAATCTTCCGCTGGTATTCGGCTATTCCGTCGCTGCCGGGACGGGCAGCCTGGCGGCAGTTCCGAATTCCCCCTTTGCCGTGGGTAATGGACCACGTTCCCTGGTGGTGGATGCTTCGGAGCATTTCCTCTACGTAACCAACTTCAGTGATAACACCGTCTCGGGTCTGGCGATCAACTCCACCAGCGGCGCCCTGAGCCCCGCCTTGAATTCTCCTTTCACCGCCGGCACCGGGCCGATCTCGGTCACGGCCTCCGCAAAAACTTTGTATGTAACCAACCTGGGATCGGGCAATGTCTCGGCCTATTCGATCGATCCCACCACGGGCGCAACCACCCAGCTTGACAAGTCCCCCTTCAGCGCCGGGACCGCACCGGTGTCCGCGACGATAGATCCCGCGGGGACATTTCTCTATGTTTGCAATCAGACATCGAAGAACATCACCAAATTCACGATCAATCCGGACGGCGGCGGGCTTCCCGGCAGCACCGTGGCTGCGACCATCAATTCGGCGCCGGCGTCGATAGCGTTCGCAAAGTAGGGATGTGTCTGGGTGTGTGTGGCCGCGGGCGACTCGCCCGCGGGTGGGAGCCGCGAACTGCTGAGGGAAATCGGCAACAGACTCCCGGATAGAAGCACCACCACAATCAAGTT
>DATGYF010000186.1:0-1651 GCA_035298145.1 Terriglobales bacterium
GCGGTAGAGCACGGCCGCGCGCGTACTCTCGCCCTGGTCGGCGGCTTCGCGCAGGTATTTCGAGATGTAGTCAGCGGCAAACAGCGATTCGTTTTCGCCGTCCGGAGCTTCGTAATAACCGATCTTGGAGCCTCCCTGGCGTGAGGTCCACAGGTTCTTCCCCTTGCGCTTGAGGTTGTTTGCCACCACCGCCGACGCGCCTTGCAGGATGTTCTGGGTCGAGCGGTAGTTCTGCTCCAGGCGGATGATCCTGGCCTCGGGGAAATCCTTCTCAAATTCCAGAATGTTGCGAATGTCGGCGCCGCGCCAGGAATAGATCGACTGGTCTTCATCGCCCACCGCGCAGATGTTGTGGTGAGAGCCCGCCAGCAGCCGCATCAGCTCGTACTGCGGGCGGTTCGTGTCCTGATATTCGTCGATCATGACGTACTGGTAGCGCCGGTTGTAATAGTCGCGGACCGCCGGCACGGCTTTCAGCAGGCGCACGGTTTCCAGCAGCAGATCGTCGAAATCAAGCGCATTGGCTTTGCGCAGCTCCTTGCGATACTCCTCGTAGATGTGAGCCACCTTCTCCGTCTTGGGATCGCCCGACTGGAGATAGATTTCCTGGGGATCGAGCATATGGTTCTTGGCCCAGGAAATATGGGAAAGCACCGAACGCGGCGTGATCTGTTTGTCGTCGATCCCAAGGCGGCGCATCGCCGACTTCACCAGCTGCTGCTGGTCAGACTCGTCATAGATCACAAAGCTCTTGGTCAGGCCGATCGGCTGCTGGCCCGGCACGGCGGACGGGATGCGCAGCTTTTCAATGTCCCGGCGCAACACCCGCACGCAGAAAGAATGAAAGGTTGAAATCGTCGGCTTGGTGATGGAGAGGCCTCCCACCAGGTTATCCACCCGCTCGACCATCTCCTGCGCGGCCTTGTTGGTGAAGGTCATGGCCAGAATGGCCTCCGGCATCACGCCCAGATTTTCGATGAGATACGCGATGCGGTAGGTAATGACCCGCGTCTTGCCGCTGCCCGCCCCGGCCAGAATGAGCACCGGCCCGTCCGTGGTTTCAACGGCGGCGCGTTGCTGCGGGTTGAGTTGGTCGAGAAAAGACAAATGTGGAACGACTCCAGGGTTCACTGATTGAATTTTACCCGCTTTGACGAGGGGCTATCCTGTCTTCGCGGCGGCACGATTGCCTTTGCACTCCTCACACGGGCATACATCGCGCAGAAACTGCCAGGAATAAATACCCAGCTCGTGGCCGTCATTCCAGTGAAACTTGATGGCGTATTTGCCCACGGCGTCGGCCGACAGCGGCTTGGCCGCCTCCTTGAACATGGGCAGCGCGTTAGGCGCGAGCTTGGGTGCCTCGCCAGGCTTGCGGCCGGACTTGCCGCGCTCATCGTCGCAAAGCGCGCAGGGGCAGGCATCGCGCAGGAAGGGGAAGGGATAGTGCGAGCGGTGGCCGTCCTTCCACTCGATGTCCACGCCGGTGCCGGTCGTCAGGTTCACTTTTACCGACTTGGGATCGGGCGGGGCCATGATTTCAGTATCGCACAGAGCCCTCTTTGCGGCCTTTGCGATACCTTGGCGTCCTTTGCGGTTTAAGATTCTCGAATAATTGAGGCAAGGGCAAAACTCTACCGCAAAGGACGCG
>DATGYF010000187.1:0-4099 GCA_035298145.1 Terriglobales bacterium
CCTGGTGCGCATGGCGATCAAGTTTGCCCTGCAGAGCGGACGCAAGAGCGTCACCCTGGTGCACAAGGGCAACATCCAGAAGTTTACCGAAGGGGCGTTCCGCAAATGGGGTTATGAACTGGCCACCGAAGAGTTCCGCGACAGAGTTGTGACCGAGCGCGAGAGCTGGATCCTGGGCAACAAGGACAAAGATCCCAACATGACGATCGAGCAGAATGCTGCCCTGGTCGAGCCCGGCATGGAGTTTGCCACGGAAGACTTCCGGCAGTCGGTTTACAAAGAAGTGAAGCAGGTCCTGGATTCGATCTACGCCAGTCACGGCAAAGGCGCGTGGAAAAAGAAACTCATGATCAACGACCGCATTGCTGATTCCATCTTCCAGCAGGTGGTGACCCGGGCGGACGAGTATTCCGTGCTGGCCTGTCCTAATCTGAACGGCGATTACATTTCCGACGCCTGCGCCGCGCAGGTAGGCGGGCTGGGCATCGCGCCAGGCGCCAATATCGGCGATGGCTACGCGTGCTTTGAGGCAACCCACGGCACAGCGCCGAAGTACGCCGACAAAGATGTTATCAATCCGGGATCTGTGATCCTCTCCGGCGTTATGATGTTGCGCTTCCTGGGCTGGAACGAAGCCGCGGACCTGGTTGAACAGGGACTGGAGCGCACCATCGAGCAGAAGAAAGTTACCTACGACTTTGAAAGGTTGATGGAAGGCGCGACCAAGGTCAAGACCAGCGAGTTCGCGAATTACATCATCGAGAATATGGGCGCGGGTGTGCTGACCGCAGCCGATTGATACATAACCACGGAGGACGCAGAGTACACCGAGGAAGCTTGAGTGTTGGCTTTGCCTCTGTATCCTCCGTGTCCTCCGTGGTTAACCAGGTTTAGAAAGGGCATTCATGCGAAAGAAAGTGACAATTGTAGGTTCGGGCAATGTAGGCGCGACGGCCGCTCACTGGATTGCGTCCAAGGAATTGGCAGACGTAGTGTTGATCGACATCATCGAAGGCGTTCCCCAGGGTAAAGGCCTGGACTTGCTCGAAGCCATGCCGATCGAGAAGCGCGATTCCTACGTGCTGGGCACGCAGGATTACGCCGACACCGCGAACTCCGATGTTGTCGTGATCACCGCCGGCATCCCGCGCAAGCCCGGCATGAGCCGTGACGATCTGCTCAACACCAACCACAAGATCATGAAAGAAGTTGTGGGCAAGGTGGTGCAGTTCTCCCCCAACTGCATTCTGATTATTGTCTCGAACCCGCTGGACGCCATGGCCCAGGCGGCTTACAAGATGGCCGGTTTTCCGCGAGAGCGAGTGATCGGCATGGCCGGCGTGCTGGACTCGGCGCGCTTCCGCACGTTTATCGCGCAGGAATTAAAAGTAAGCGTAGAGAACGTTACCGCGTTTGTGCTGGGCGGGCATGGCGACACCATGGTCCCGCTGCCGCGATATTCCACTGTCGCCGGAATTCCAATTACCGAGTTGATGGATGCGGCCACGGTGGAGCGGTTAGTGCAACGCACCCGCGACGGCGGGGCGGAAATTGTGAAGTATCTGAAAACCGGGTCGGCGTACTACGCGCCTTCCGCGGCGGCGACTGAGATGGTGGAGGCGATCCTCAAAGACAAGAAGAAGATTTTGCCGTGCGCCGCCTACCTGCAAGGCGAATACGGGATCAACGGCCTGTACGTTGGCGTGCCCTGCAAGCTGGGAGCCAAAGGTCTGGAACAGATTATCGAGATCAAACTCACTCCCGAAGAAAAAGCCGCCCTCGACAAGAGTGCAGCCGCGGTAAAGGAACTGGTGGCAGTGATTGGGGTTTAGGGGTGCCCCACCCTCGTCTCTCCGTTCTTGGGAGAGACAGGGTGGGTTGCGCTGAGAACTGATCGTTCTGTCAACTTCTAGTCCCCGCCCTGTCGTTCCAAAAAACGGAACGACGAGGACGGGGCACCCTCCTGATTATTTACCCTGCCAGATTGACCATGGTCGTTGACCATGGTACGATGGGGCGATGAAAGAGGTCGCCATCTCCGAGTTCAAGGCCAAGTGCCTGGGCATGCTGGAACAAGTGCGCAAGACCCGCAAACCGATCCGGATCACACGCTTCGGGAAGCCCGTGGCTGAGGTGATTCCTCCATCTCCAGGGGAGCGAACCGGACGGAAGCTCGGATCCATGGTCGGAACCGCTAAAATTGTAGGAGATATCGTTGGCCCCACCGGAAGTTGGGACGATTGGGAAGCCTCTCGGTGAAGCTCCTCCTGGATACTCACATCTGGCTCTGGAGCACACTTGAACCGCAACGCCTTGCCCGCCGTGTGGGCAAAGCGCTGGCAGATCCCGCGAATGAATTGTGGCTTTCTCCGGTTAGCGTAGGTGAACTGCTAGTCTTGCTCCGCAAAGGACGCCTTACACTGCCGGGCGACGTTGCAGCATGGGTCGCGAAGACGATGGAAGATTTGCAACTCACAGAAGCGCCCCTCACAGTGGAAGTGGCGCTTGCGATATCATCGATAAACTTTCCCCACGGCGACCCCGCTGATCACTTCCTTGCAGCTACCGCAAAAGTGTTTAACCTGACCCTGATCACTGCCGACGATCGCCTTATACGCCTGCGGGAAATTGACGTTTTGGCCAATCACTGAAACTACACCTTCTCGATCACTACTGACTTCACCACCGCATCTTTGAGCGGTTTGTCCTGACGGTTGCGCGGGGTGGCCACGATTTTTTCTGCCACCTCGTAGCCTTCCACGACTTCTCCAAAAATTGTGTGTTTGCCGGTAAGCCATTGCGTAGGCGCAATGGTGATGAAGAACTGTGAGCCGTTGGTGTTGGGGCCGGAGTTGGCCATGGCCAGCTTGCCCGGCTTGTCGAAGCTGTGGGGTGAGCCCTTGGTTTCATCCTCGAACTGGTAGCCGGGGCCGCCGAAGCCCGTGCCCGCGGGGTCTCCGCCCTGGATCATGAAGTCGGGAATGACGCGGTGAAAAATCGTGCCGTCGTAGAGGCGGTCTTTGCTCTTCTTGCGGCTGACGGGGTGGGTCCACTCGCGTTTGCCTTCGGCGAGTTCGACGAAGTTGGCTACGGTTTTGGGCGCTTCTTTTTCGAAGAGGCGGCAGACGATGGTGCCTTCGGAAGTATCGATGATGGCGTAGGTACCTGGCTGACGGGGCATAGAATCCTTTCAATTCAGAACTGCGAGGGCAAGATGCCCTCGCGACAGCCGGCGAGACGCCGGCGCTACTTTGGAGCCGGCGCGGCTGGCTTCTTGACTGCCGGCTTGGCCGTTGTTGCCGCATGTGGTTTAGCTGCCGGCGCAGCGCCGCCCTTGGTGATGACGATGTGAGTGATCTTGACCGGGCGGTAAGGACGGTCATTCGCATCACGACCCATGCGCGCAATCTGCTTCACCAGGGCGATGCTGGGTTCATCGCATTGACCGAAGAGGGTGTATCCGCCGTTCAGGCTGGGATACGGAACCTCGGTGATGAAGAACTGGGAGCCGTTGGTGCCGGGACCGGCGTTGGCATAGGCCAGGCGTCCGGGGCGGTCGAACTTCACGGTAGGAGAGGTTTCGTTCTTGAACTCAAACCCAACGTCGCCGCTCCCGCTGCCGGCGGGATCTCCACCCTGAATCATGAAGTCAGGAATCACGCGATGGAAGATGGTGCCGTCGTAGAGCGGGACGCCGTGCTTCTTGGCGTGCGAGATGGGATTAGTCCAGTCTTTGGTGCCCTGGGCCAGACCGATGAAATTGGCGACTCCGATGGGAGCTACGTCGGGAAACAGCGTGCAGGTCAGCTTGCCTGCGGTGGTCTCGATGATGGCCGTGGGACGTGCGGGCATGGCGGTTGCCGGTTTGGCGGCCGCAGCAGCGGCTGGCTTCTTCGCGGGCGCGGCCTTCGGCGTGGTATGCGCCGCGGGCGCGGTCTGGGACCATCCTGCGGAACACGTTGCCGCAAGCAGCAAACAAATTGAAAAACACTTTCTCATGGACGCTCCTGGTCGCCGGGCTTTGCCCGGCCGGGCAGGTGATGACACCTGCCCCTACATGGTTTGTGGTGACTGCGAAATATGATTCTATCCTAGAGTT
>DATGYF010000188.1:0-2589 GCA_035298145.1 Terriglobales bacterium
AATCGCAGCCTGAAGATGGAGTACGCCGCCCAGCTTTCCGACATGGGCCAGGCGGATGCCGGATTGCAGCAGGTCAAAGCGCTGCTCAAGGGGACGCCGGAAGACCGCGACGTTTACATCACGCTCTCTCAGATGTACAGCCGTCTGAAGCGCTGGCCCGAGGCTGAAGCGGCCCTCGACAAGGCGGAACAGCTCTCGACCAAGGACGAAGACAAGCAATATGTGTATTTCCTGCGCGGCTCGACCTACGAGCGCCAGAAGAAATATGATCCGGCGGAAGAGATGTTCCGGAAAGTCCTGGCCGGCGATCCCCAGAATGCGACCGCGCTCAACTATCTCGGCTACATGCTGGCGGACCGCGGGATCAAGCTGGATGAGGCGCTCGGCCTGATCAAGAAAGCAGTCGATCTCGATCCCGCCAACGGCGCCTATCTCGATTCGCTGGGCTGGGCCTACTTCAAACTGGGCAAGTACGAGTCCGCGGAAGATACGCTGATCAAAGCCTCGCAGCGCATCGGGACCGATCCCACGGTGCAGGACCACCTCGGCGACCTCTATCAGAAGACCGGACGCCTCAAGCTGGCTGCCGCCCACTGGGAGCGCGCGATCGCGGAGTGGAACAAGACCGTGGCCGCTGAAGTTGACCAGAACGACCTGGCCCGGGTGCAGAAGAAACTCGAATCCGCCAAGATGAAGCTGGCCAAGGAAGACTCCGAGAACAAGTAACTAACCCAGATCGTGTGGGGACGGGTCTCCGACCCGTCCGGGCCGAGCGCAAGCTCGGCTTTCTTTTTGTATCCTGATAAGCCTTACCGCGAAACCCACCCTTGTCTCTCCAAAGAACGGAGAGACGAGGGTGGGGCACCCACTGGAGAAAATCAATGAGTGACGTGCTCATTAGGCAGGCCACGCTCAATGACATTCCTGCATTGCTGCGTCATCGCCAGGGTATGTACGAAGATATGGGCTACAACGACCCCGTGGCCATGTCTGCGATGGTTTCGACCTGCAAGCCCTATCTGGCTGCGGCACTGGCGAACGGTACGCTGCGGGGTTGGCTGGCGTGCGCCGGAGAACAGGTCGTGGCCGGAGGCGTAGTTTTGATCAGCCCGTGGCCCAGCCATCCCTATGATGGTCAATGCCGCCGCGCGACGATTCTCAACATGTACACCGATCCACAATATCGCCGCCGGGGCATTGCCCGCCGCCTGATGGAAACCATGATCGAATGGTGCCGCGAGGAAGGCTTCGTTCATGTCACTTTGCACGCCAGCGACAATGGCCGTCCGCTCTATGAGAGTCTGGGATTCGAAGCGACGAACGAGATGCGTTTAAAGCTGCGTCCTTCATAGCGCTGCCGTCCCGGCGGCTGTCCGGCGGGCGTCCCGCCCACCGCGATGGGAGGGCAAGATGCCCTCCCGACAGCCGGCAAGATGCCGGCGCTACTTGGCGGACTGCTCTGTCGATTGCGCGATGCTAAACTTTCCTTATGCTGGCCGATTACGCCGTGCGGGTGGAGCAATCGCGCGGACGCCGCATCCCCGAGCCCCAGCATCCCTATCGGAATGATTTCCAGCGCGACCGCGACCGGGTCATTCACTCCCGTGCTTTCCGCCGGCTGGAGGCCAAGACCCAGGTTTTTACCCGGCGTTTCTCCGATCATTTTCGCAACCGCCTGACTCACACGCTGGAAGTGTCGCAAATTGCCCGCACCATCGCCGGCCAACTCGGCCTGAACGTGGATTTGGTCGAGGCCCTCGCCCTGGTGCACGACGTCGGCCACCCGCCTTTCGGGCACGCCGGCGAAAAGGCGCTGGACGCCCTCATGCGTGAGCACGGCCTGTTCTTTGACCACAACCTGCACGCCTTGCGCATCGTAGAAGATTTCGAGCTGCGCTATGCGGCATTCCGCGGGCTCAATCTCACTTTCGAAGTTCGCGAAGGCATCATCAAGCACTCGCACGATTATTCCGCCGCGCAGTTTCCCCAGCTGGCGGAATATTTGCTCGATCAGCGTCCGCCGCTGGAGGCCCAACTCATCGACCTGGCTGACGAAATCGCCTACGACACGGCAGATCTGGACGACGGCTATGAGGCCCGCCTGCTTACGCTTTCGCAGATCCGCGACGGCGTTCCGGGGTTCGATCGCTTTTATGGCGAGGCCGAGCGCGCCTGTCCCAACGCCATGGAGAAGCTGAAGTTCAACGAAGCGGTGAAGCGGATTATCGATCGCATGGTGGGCGATCTGATTCGCAACCTGCAACAGGGGATCAAGGATGCCGGCATCCGCAGCCTGGAAGACGTTCGGGCGCATCCCCGGCGGCTCGCGACGTTCAGTCCCACGGTGGAAGAAGAGAGGCGCCGCACCAAGGAATTTCTCTACCAGAACCTCTACTTCAGCGCCGCACTGGAGCCGGAAAAGAATGACGCGGAGCGCGTGATTCGCCAGCTCTTCGACTTCTGGATGGCGAAACCAGAAAGCCTGCCGCAGAGCTATCAGGAGAAAGCGGGGCAGGAGTCCCTGCCGCGTGTGATTTGCGACTACATCGCAGGCATGACTGACAATTTTATTTACGAGCAGCACGAGAA
>DATGYF010000189.1:0-2100 GCA_035298145.1 Terriglobales bacterium
TGCCATGGCTGAAGGCGATGCCATCGTTTGCCGGGCTGCGGCAGGAACTGTCGTGCCTGAGCCCGGAGCCCGCCTGGACCCGAAATCAGGTTTTTCCGGAGCTTGCCTGCGCAGTGGCGGAATCGTGCGCTGCGATGACACCGAGAACGATCCGCGGGTGAATGTACAGGTCTGCCGCCGCCTGGGTACCCGGTCCATCGTGGCCGTGCCTATCGCATCCACGCATGGCACGCTGGGTTTGCTGGAAGCCTTCTCCGCCCAGCCCTTCGGCTTTAATGACAGCGATGTTCGCAGTCTCAAACTGCTCGCCGAACTGATTCTGGCCGCCATGAAGCCGGAGGAAGAAAACCGGCTGGCCGAAATTTCGCAGCGTTTGGTGGCGGAGCCGGCAGTCGAAACCCCAGCGGGCAGGGTCCAGGATGAAGACGTTGCTGCCACCGAGGAGCCCTCCCGTACAAGTACACCGGCTGAACTTGAAGAGCTACACATCACTCCGGAGACTCTCCAGGGGTTCGGGAAGAAACAGAAATTTACATTGAGCGTCGCAATCGGGCTTTTGGCGCTGGTGCTGGCCCTGGCAATCGTGGCAGGAGCGTGGTGGAAGTCGCGGCACTCGGCTGCTCTGAAAGCGCAGACGCCGCCACCCGCGGTGACGGTCCAAACACAGCCTGAACCCGCCCCGCCTGTCCCAGAAGACGAACCGCCTTCAGGCACTGACGAAAAGCATTCTACGCGGACCCTTGTGACTGGCATCTTCCACGCTTCGTCGGCCGACTCGAGCTCGGTCATTATTGACATGCAGGGTGAAGTGCAATACGAGGCGCACCGCCTGGGCTCTCCGGAGCGTATCTACATCGACCTGCACGATACTTCGCTGGCACCCGGCATGTTCGGCAAGACCATTGAAGTTGGCGACGCCCGCCTGGAGCGGGTTCGCATCGCCCAGCCGAGAAAAGGCATAAGCCGGGTGGTGCTGGAGACCACGGGTGAGTCCGATTTCTCCGTCAGCCTGCAGTCCAACCCTTACCGGCTGGTTGTGGAAATCCGGAAAAGAGGCGCCCTGGATCGCGGCGTCCCTGATCTGCCAAAAACCGAGATCAAGCCCCAAACTGTGCTCCTGCCGGCGGCCCCCGCGCGGGCACAGAACAAGCTGGAGGGGCAATTGCGGACACGGGTGCCGAAGTTCCGTCTGGTGCTCGATGCCGGCCACGGCGGCTGGGACCTGGGAACAGTGGGACGCAAGGGCCTGATGGAAAAGGACGTGGTACTGGATATCGTGCGCCGCCTGGGCAAACTGGTCGAGGGCCGTCTGGGCGCGGAAGTTATTTACACCCGCCAGGACGACACTTATCTTCCCCTGGAAAAGCGCACTGAAATCGCCAACCTGGCGCAGGCTGATCTGTTCGTCTCCGTGCACGCCAACTCCAGCGACGATTCTTCGGCGCGCGGTTCGGAGACTTACTACACCAACACCTACTCATCGCTGAGAGCGCGCACTTCCGACGCCGATGCCGAAGGCGCCGCCGCCGAAAACGTTAACTGGAACAATGTCGATATTCGCGACAAGGTGCAGAAGTCGCGCCGCTTTGCGCTTGCAGTGCAGCATGCCCTTTATCACGCACTGGCAACCCAGATTCCGGATATGCGCAACCGCGGCGTGAAGAAAGCCTCTTATGTCGTGCTCACCGGGACTTCAATGCCCGCGATTCTGGCCGAAGTGTCTTTCGTCAGCAGCCCTGCGGACGAAGCCAGGCTGAAGAACTCAACTTATCGCCAACAAATTGCGGAAGGACTGTACAAAGGCATCGCGCAATACGCCGCCACAGCGCACGGCGTGAATGTCGCCAGCGCCGCCAGCAAGCCTTCAGGACTGTAAGAATCAAAAGTAGCGCCGGCATCTTGCCGGCTGTCCCGAGGGCATCCTGCCCTCCGGGGGTGAGGGCGAGACGCCCTCACGACAGCCGCCGGGACGGCGACGCTACCCTGCGGCTATTGCGACTGTCGCCAGCGCTGCCAGCAAGCCTTCAGGACTGTAAATCAAAAAAGTAGCGCCGGCATCTTGCCGTCTGTCCCGAGGGCATCCTGCCCTCCGGGGGTGAG
>DATGYF010000190.1:0-8593 GCA_035298145.1 Terriglobales bacterium
GGACAACAGTGTGTCGATCAACAATGTGATTGCGCGCGGCTTCGGCAAAACCCGCCCCGTGGCGGACAACAGCACAGCAGCGGGACGCAAGCTGAATCGCCGGGTGGAGATGATTGTGTCGGGCGATGTGATCGGAACCCAGGTTACGCCGGGAGCAACCACTGCGCCGGCGCCGCCGCCGCAGTAACATACGGATCAGACTCGGGAATTGCACGAAGGCACGTGTGGGCGGGGGCGTCCCGCCCTGCGTCCATGGCCGAACTGTGCCCTTTGCCTGCCCCGGTAATCCAGCCGATTTTGTGGTCTTATAATACCCGCCATGGTCAGTTCCCCTGCCTTCGGTCTGGCGGACCACCCGGCTTCACCTATGGATCGCGAGAACTCCCATCTTCGGGTTCACGCGGTCAATGTTTTTGTCCGCGATCAGGACCGGAGTTTGCAATTCTATGTGGAACAACTTGGGTTCAGCCTGGCCTTCGATGTGCGCCTGCAGTCGGGACAGCGCTGGGTTGGGGTTGCGCCTCCGCACGGTACGGCGGTGCTTACGCTGATCGCGCCTGATCCCGAGTCGGAAGAATACAAGCTCATAGGAAAACCTACGCAGGTTGCGTTTGTGGCCGAAGACGTCGTTGCGACATACACCCAGTGGAGCCGGCGCGGAGTCCGATTCCGTCATGTTCCGAAACTGCGGCGCGTCAAGTATGAACATCGCGCGCCGGACGGGGCAGGAAATGCTCCTTCACTTCTGCTGGGGAAGCAGCCTCCGATTTGGGGAGGAGTATTTACCCGCTTCGAAGACATCGATCGCAATTCCTTCGCACTGGTCAGCTTCGACGAAATGACCCAGGCCGCCGAAGCACAACGGCGGGCCGCAGCGGAGAAGCTGGAAGCCGAACGCCGCGCCGGTCAGGAGATGGAAATTGCCAGGCAGGTGCAAGCCCGGCTCTTTCCCCAGAGCTTTCCTCCCCTGAAAACTCTCGACTATGCGGGCGTCTGCATTCAGGCACGCCAGGTGGGCGGCGACTACTACGACTTTCTCAATCTCGGGCAGGAACGGCTGGGCATGGTATTGGGCGACATTTCAGGAAAAGGAATCGCCGGCGCTCTCCTGATGGCCAACCTGCAGGCAAATCTGCGCAGCCAGTGCGCCATCGCGGTGGACGAACTGCAACGCCTGCTGCAGTCGGTCAACCAGCTGTTTTACGCCAACAGTCCCGACAACGCCTATGCCACGCTTTTCTTTGCCGAATACCACGACCAGGCGCAACGCCTTCGCTACGCCAACTGCGGGCATCTCTCGGCTCTCCTGCTTCGCGCCAACGACAGTATGGAGCGACTGGACTCCACGGCAACGGTGCTTGGACTCTTCCAGCAATGGGACTGCTCGATCGGGGAGTGCCAACTCCTGTCCGGCGACATGATCGCGTTCTACACCGACGGCATCACCGAATCCTTCAGCCCGCGGGGAGAAGAATTCGGCGAGCAGCGCCTGGCCGAAGGGTTGCGCAGGCATCGCGCTCTGGCTTCGCAGGAATTGCTGGCGGCGATTGTGGATGAGGTTCGCCAGTTCAGTCCGGCAGAGCAGTACGACGACATGACGATGATCATTGCCAAGTGCAGAGCTTGTTGAAGTATAGTTTGACGCTCTGCAGGGTCCTCACGGCTTTGTAGCGCCGGCGTCCCGCCGGCTGTCCGGAGGGCGTCTCGCCTTCCGCGGACCTAATGACTCTGTGCGCGACGGGCGAGGACGCCCGTCCTCGATAGCAGTCCGCCGGCTTTGACTTGCTTCGCATGGCCTGGGGGTGTGGGTCGGACACTCCTGTCCGACGCCTTTGATTTGATTTTTTGGGTTGAGAGTGCAAGAGCAAGATCAACACCAACAGCATCGGACAGGTGTGTCCGACCCACACAACAACTGCCCACAGCATAGGGCTATCTTTTGCCGGGGTGAAATTCTCCGCGGCTGGAGAATTGGCGGAAGGGCCATTCGCCGCTCTTGGCCGGGCTCGCGGCCGGTCCGGTTGCGCCTGCAGCAGCGGCAATTGCCGCATGCGTTCCCCAATCTGCGGGAGTGGGATGTATGCCCCACACATTGCCCGGTTCGTCGAGCGCGATGCCGACCATCCACCACTGACCCCCGCTACCCAACGGCACGCAGTTTGCGATGCGGGCGGTCACACCCTGGCCGGCGGGGAGGTCGTCCAGGGAAACGGCCAGGCCGGGCTCCAGCGCGCGTGAAAGCCGGACGCCGCAACCCTGCGTATTGACCACGAGCGTGTGCCCGGATTCAGAAAATGGGGTTGCGGGGTCCAGGCTGGTGACCCGGACCAGAATCTGGGCGCGGATGCGAGTGCTGCGCCTTCCCGTGTCGGCCGAATTTTCCGTGGAGTCCATGGTGAGCTGGATTCTCAATTAATTCTACGTGCATCAGGCGGCTTGGGCGGCGGTATCCTGTGCGAAAGGAAACACCAAAGTAACCCTGCCGTCATCAGCCGGCACAGGCTTTGCGGGCCCGGGCAATTTACGGCAGCCCCCTGAGCCGCGAAGCGGTGCCAGAATGCAATCCCAGGCAAGCGGGAGTTTTTCTGCGAGTCGTCGTACTGTTACTCTGCAGGAAGAATCCCAGGACCCCGCCCAGGCAGAGCCGCGGCCGGGACATCCTCGGGAATTACTGGAGGCACGGCCCCGATGTTTACCCCGCAGCCCATTGGATTCGTCAGCAGTCCGTACAAAAATACGCGCGAGATTCCCAAGGGCCTCAATGCTAAACACGAGGCCGATGGCGTGCTCAAGATCCTGCCCGAGTTTGAACCCGGGCTCACTGACATCGAAGGCTTCTCGCATCTCTTCGTTATCTGGGAGTTCGATCGCTCGCCCAGGGAAAAATTGCGGGGCGAAGACTTGCTGGCCTCGCCGCCCTCCGACAATCGGTCGCATGGCGTGTTTGCGACGCGCTCTCCGCGCCGTCCGAATCCGATTGGTCTGACGGTTGTCGAACTGCTTCGCCGCGAAGGCATCGAGTTGCATGTTCGGGGCGTCGATATGCTGGATGGAACACCGATTCTCGATATCAAGCCCTACCTCTCGAGCATCCCTTCCGAAAACCTGCGCCGCGGGTGGCTGGCCGTAGCTGAGGCACGGCAGAAGTGACTTGCAATATCGGAGGCGCCTTCGGGCGTCAACGTTCCTCCCTTTGGGCGCTCTTGTTGGTCAGCGGGCAGGACTGCTTCGAATCGCGATGAGCGATACCTGTTCCAGATCAGGGTAATGGTCCTCTTTGTCGGGCACGCGCTGCGTGGGCGCAATTTGCTCAATCGTGGTTCGCGCCGGCATCACGTGATTGAAATACTGGGCATACACTTCGTCGAACACGGGCGCGTCCGACAGATCATCCAGATAGACATTGGTGGAGACGACCTGGTCGAAATTCATGCCGGCTTCTTCCAGGTTGTCGAGCTGATTGCGCATGGTCTGCCGGAGTTGATGGGCGGTGGTAGAGGCATAGACGCCGCCGTGCGGTCCCGGAATGAAGCCGCTCTTGGCCGAACAGTAGAGAGTGTCGCCGGCAAAAACACAGGGGCTCGCGGTCGGACTGGGCGGCATATTCTTGGGACGCACCGCTTGTCTTTGCTTCAGGTCACGCACCGCCACGCCGGTGTACTCGATGTGCGCGCCCTCAGGCAGGCTTGATACCTCGATGGTGGCGCGCGCCGGCGTGTTGCCGAATTCGAAGCGCTGCGCATAATGCTGGTTCATGATCCGCATGGGGACGTCCGCCGTCAGGTACGGATTAACGAAAACCATGTTTCGGAGGTCGAGCCCCGCAGCTTCCGTGACGGCTTTCATCCGGTCGAGGGCGAAGTCCACCTGCGCTGCCGGATCATCGGGAACCTTGCCGCTGGCGGGATCGCTGCCCGGCATGCCGGATATGAATAACCGGTCGCGGGTGAGGATTCCGGGAGAAGCTGCTTCGTCCGACTTGTAGCCTGGCGGAGAGACCGCCCGCCGCTCCGCCAGATCGCGCACCGCAACTGCATTGATCTGAATCGATGTATCCGGAAGTTTGGCCACGCCGAGCACCGCTCGCGCCGGCGGCGTTTTGGGGAAGGCTCGAGCGAAAACCCGGTTCATCTCTCCATATTTGCTGATGTCTTCCATGTAAACCTGGGTATAAACCACATGCTCCATGGTCAAACCGGCAGCTGCGACCACTGACTTGATATTGTCGAGAGCCTGCTGCACCTGCGCCGCAAAAGTCGCGGGCATAGTGCCGTCCGGGCGACGAGGTCCCTGTCCCGAGACGTACACGTAGTCCCCTGCATCTACGCCGGGCGAGTAGAAACGGTTCGCGGCGGGGGAAGCCTGCGCGGGAACGACTGCCTTAAACTGAGCCTGGGCCGCGGACGAAAGCAACAAGCCAACGAGCAGTAGTCGTATTCGATCTTGCACCAGGCCCTCCCCGCAATTCCGCGCCTTATGCCGGCTTTCCTTTTTGTGCCGCGCTCAGCACCGTCCGCAGGGTTTGCCCCACGATGATTTCCTGCCCCGGCTGTATGGTCATCGAAACCAGTTCGATGTGGTCTGCTTCCTTGTGCTCTTTCGAATTCGGATTGCCCTCGCGAACCGCTGTCACCAGGCTGGGATTGTCAGAGCCGAGCACCTCGATGACGGGATCGTTCTCCCGCAACTTGCGCACGCAGTCGGAGGTGGTGAAGCCCCAGGCTGCCTGGTCCCAGGAGACCCTCAGGGTTGGAAAACGGTTTCCGTCGTCCGGAACGTAGATGTCGGTCTTTACGCCGGGCACGGTGTCCACCAGTTTGCGAATACGTTCCACGCGGCCGTTCCATTCGCCATAAATTTTCTTCTCATCCAGGTTCAGCCAGGTCTCAAGCGCGGTCAGGCAACCGATTATTTCTTCCTTACCGACTTTCATGGGGCGGCACACGGATCCTTCGCGTGGAGCACTATTCATCAGAGCGGCTTCGATCAAGTCCTTTCGACCCAGGAGCAAGCCGCTGCACTGCGGTCCGCTTAAGCCCTTTCCGCCGGAGAAACAGTAGAGATCAATTTTCATGCGGGCATAGAGCTTCGCGTTGTCAGCGGGAGGGATGCCGGCCGCGTCATCCAGCAACATTGGCACCTTGCGATCTTTCGCGACAGTCAGTACGCGCTGCAGCTTCTCGCCCAGGTCGGTGGTGTAGATCATGGCCGTGTTCTCGTTGACCGCGTTGGCCAGCTCTTCGGGGGAGAACACCAGCACCAGTTTGGCTCCGGTAAGCCGAATGGCACTGTCAAACGCGCTCCTGCCGCCCACCATGATCACTTCATGTTTAAGGCCCGTGGTATCGGGCAGTTGCCAGACGTGATGGTCATCGGTGCCGGCCATGCACGCAGCCGTTGCGGCTGCCATCGCGCCCGCCGCGCCGGAGGTGACCATGCCGGACTCGGCGCCGGTCAACTCCGCCAGCCGCCGGCCCACGCCGCGCTGCAATTCCAGCATATTGACGAAATGTTGCGCCGCTTCCACCTGGGCCTGACGAACTTCCGGGAACTCCAGAGATCCGCTGAGATACGTCCACGTCCCGCGGCAATTGATGACCGTCTTTACTCCCAGGCGGGAATAAACATTCTGCCTGGGGTCCTTGCCGATGGCGGTGGCGGCCTGGGCGTAGAGATTTCGCGCCGCGATCTGGGTCAACAGCGGAACGGCCGCCGCCAGTTTGATGAACGATCGCCGATCGGATCTTCCGACACCCATTCCAGCACCTCCTCTTAGTGAATCGTTCCAGATAACTCATGCTGCGTGAAGAACGAGGTTCGCTTTCAACGTAAGCTGAACTCGGCGAGCGCTCAGTGCAAGCGAGTTTGGTATATCACAGAAAAACCCGGAACGCACATCAATTTATTTCGTTTTATTGGTTTTCCTTTCGTTATTGCAGAAGGTGCCGCTGGCTGCAATGCCGCCTTGGTTGAAGCCGGTGCTTCGTCGTACACTTGATCGCCGTCGCTCCTCAGGAGAGGAACAACTATGAAACTGCAGTGGCCCAGGGCCAGTCGGATGCGCAGTTTTTTCAGTCTTGTGTTTCTTGCCGGACTCGGTATAAATCTGGCTTGTGCTCAAAGCGGCAATGGGTCTCGTCCGCCCGCCAGTTCCCCTTGCCACGTCCAGCCCGCGGATTATAAGGGTTGGCAAGCGCAACAGATCTCGAATCGCTGGGTCCAACTCACGGTTGTGCCGCAGAACGGCGGACGCCTGATGCAGGTTGTCTTCGCCGGACACGCCTATCTCTTCGTGAATCCGAAGTATGCGGGAAAGTATCTGCCGCCGAGCTCGGGCGAATGGTTCAACTATGGCGGCGACAAGATATGGCTCCTGCCTGAAGGCAACGACGACGAACAGCACTGGGCCGGCGGCTCGGATGCCATTGATGACAGTCCCTTCTCCTTTCGAAAGGTTTCGGAAGGGCAACAGTGTGAAATCGAGCTTACGGGCCCGGCCGATCCGCGCACCGGAGTCCAGTTCGTGCGCACCATCCGACTGGAAGCTGATTCTCCGCGAATCTACTTTCGCGCCAACATGAAGAACATCACCGGTCACAATCTGGAATGGTCGATGCAATCGGTCTCGCAATACGATACGAGCGATCCAAATCCGGCAAGCCCGGGCGTTCGCTCGGGCATCAATCACGATTTCCGCACCTTCACTCCGGCGAATCCTTCCAGCAGCTATCTTAACCGTTATCACGTGCGCTTCGGCCCGGCGGAAAATCGCGCGGTTTCGATCAGAGACGACGGGCTTTTTACTTTGCGCTATGTGCACATGGCCGCGGAACTGTGGCTGGATTCGACCGCGGGCTGGCTGGCAGTCGTCGATGGCGCCAGCCGCTATGGCATGGTTGAGCGCTTCCAATTTGACGAAACCCGGCCTTATCCGGGAAAAGCGTCCATCATTTTCTGGACCAACGGTCCCGCAGTGAAGCTGAGCCCCGAGGGTATGGCCTCCATGCCTGCGGACGACGACTCATCGCCTTACTATCTGGAAGCTGAAGTCAACTCTCCTCTGTGCCGGCTGCGTCCCGGCGAAAGCTGCAACCTCGACACGGAATGGTTCCCCACCCGCGTGGGAAGCGAATTCCACGGCGTGACCGAAGCCGGCCTGGTTGCGAGCCCGCTCCGGGCCAGCCTTCTGGCGAATGGCAAGGTCAAGCTTTCAGGTTCGTTTGGAGTGTTCTTCGCGGGAAAGCTGGTCGCCCATTTTTACGACGAACATGGTGCCGGCGTGGGAAGCGTGCCCGTGGCAAATGCAGATCCGGTTGAGTTGGTCACGCTCGAAACCGAAACCGCTCCGCCCGGAAAGCCCGGTCGCGCCTCGCTTCACCTGGAAGATTCGCACGGCTTGGACCGCGGCGCTCTCGGGGAAGTTCGAATAGAACCTGCGGAGATTCACTGATGAACCAACATATCAGCAGGAGAGGGTTCCAATGAATCGAAGAACGTTTATTAAAACCGCCAGCGCGGCCGGATTGGCGGCCGCTCCCGCATCAGGCCTGCTCGGCTACAGTCCGCAGCACGATGAGCAGAAGACGACGAGCAGCCATCCAGAGCCGCAATCTCCCGAGCAGATATTGCTCAAGGATTACAGGCCGAAGTCCATCTACAAAATTCCGGTGACGGAGATTGCCAAGGCCAAATTCCCCATCATCGATATGCATTCCCACCCCTACGCCAAAACTCCAGAGCAGATTGCAGAGTGGGTCCACACCATGGACGAGGTAGGGGTTGAGAAGACCGTCATTCTCACTTCATCCGTCGGCGCGGAGTTTGATGCCACCTACCGCCAGTACTCCAAATATCCAGACCGCTTCGAAATGTGGTGCGGCTTCGACTACGCCGGCTATGACAAACCTGGATTTGGTGCGGCCGCTGTACGGGAACTCGAACGATGTCATCAGGCTGGGGCGCGTGGCGTCGGCGAACTGCATGACAAGGGCCAGGGCATGGCCTCGGGCAAGTCGAAGACCAGGGGATTACACCCCGACGACACGCGCATGGACGCCTTGTTTGAGAAATGTGGCGAACTGGGCATGCCGGTCAGCATCCACGTGGCGGATCCCATTTGGATGTATCAGAAAATGGACCGGACCAATGACGGCCTCATGAATGCCTACGAGTGGCGCCTGGACAACCAGCCCAACATCGTGGGCCTCTCGGGGATGATTGACCTCCTCGAGCGCGCGGTGCAGAAGCATCCGCGGACCACGTTCATCGCCTGCCACTTCGCCAATCTCGATTACGATCTGGCACGTCTGGGCCAGCTCTTTGAGCGTAATGCGAACCTGTACGCCGACATCTCCGCCCGCTACGCCGAGACCGCTCCCATCCCTCGCTTTGCCTCCCAGTTCTACGCCCGGCATTCAGACCGTCTTGTCTATGGAACCGACATGGGCTTTGACCCGCCAATGTACCGGATCACGTTTCGCATCCTGGAATCGCTGGATGAGCACTTCTACGAAACTGAGCAGTTCGACTACCACTGGAGCCTGAACGGATTCGGTCTCCCCGATGCAATCCTGCAGCGGGTGTATCACGAGAA
>DATGYF010000191.1:0-7836 GCA_035298145.1 Terriglobales bacterium
TTCGGCGGCCGCGAAAGATGCGGCCAGATTGATGGCGGTCGTAGTTTTCCCGACGCCGCCCTTCTGGTTGGCTACGGCAATGATGCGTCCCATTTAGATTTTAGAGAATCCAGAGATGTTCGCAGAATAGGCCGAAGCGATGCGCGATTGCAATGACGTATTTTGGTGCAACTGTGGGCTGACATCATCGCATTGAGCAATGAGGTGGTTGCAGGATAATCGAAGCCCAACTTCCACAGGAACGTTCCATGTGGAACATTTTGGATTGGAACCAAAGAGGCTGATGTTCCACGTGGAACACCAGCGGTGATCTCTTTCGCCTGTCGCAAGTCGTCGGCCAGGAGTGTGTGGGGACGGGTCTCCGACCCCGTCTCAAGCAGCAAGGCCCGGCAGATCCAGTATCAATCGTCCGAAGTTGTGCTGGTGGGGTGAGGTTGGTTTATGAGATTCACGCAACCGACTGTGTTCCACATGGAACACTAATCCGCACAGACCGCGGCATCCAATTCCGGACCGTGGGTCCAACGACCTACTCGAATGGCCACATCAATCCCACTTCTACAACAAAGTGGACGCCGCAGTGACAGCATTTAACAGCCAGGCGGGTTCATTTACCACTTATTACTGAAATGGTTACCCATGTTAATAATCGTGGTTCTTAACACCCGTTGCTACCGTAGGGTACAGCAAGAGGCATAAAATTCCCACAAATGCGATCAGCGGCAGAATGTTCCAACCAACATGCCAATAAGCCACCTATTTGTCCCACAAATATACTTGCCAGTAACTATCCTGGTTCGTTACTTCCAATGATCAGGCATCGATTGAATGAAATGGGAAGGCTGATCGGATCTTTCCACTGAAATCCGGGCAGGAGGTTGCGGCATCGATCTAACTGGGATCGTCCGACCATAACTGCCAGGCATCCTCCGGGTCGTACCAACCCGGCAGCACTCAGGAGGACCGATTCGAACTGCTCGACAGCCCGAAACATAACCACATCGCCCCGGCTCCCGAGGTAAGTCTCAGCCCGCGCGCCAAAAACATCGACATTCGCCAAACCCAGATGGCGAACCACCTCACGCAGGAATGTGGCCTTCTTCTGATTGGACTCGATCAGCGTCAGGCGAAGGTGCGGCGCCCATACTTTGGCTGGCAGCCCGGGGAAGCCTGCTCCGGAACCAACGTCGATCACATGCGCTGTCGCACCCGCCTCAACTCCGGGCAGGGGGAACAATTGCCGGGCGGCGAAGATGGATTCGCCAAAATGGCGCGTGACAATTTCTTCCGGCGCCCGTATCGCGGTGAGATTGACGCGGTCGTTCCAGCGCAGGAGTAAATCGATGTACATCGATATAAGCCGTATTTGAGCGGATGAGAGTACCGCCGTGGGCCGGCTGTTGTCGCTCAGGAATGGCTCGAGGAGTTCCGCGATGCGGGCTTCATCCATGCGATTGCAGATTGTAGATGGCGGGAGAAAATCTTGAAACTGCGATCCTGAAACTGGGACCTGGAGAAGGGAAGGAATTGCCAGTTTTCAGTTAGGCGTTCCCGGTTCTCAGTCTAGCGAACCACTTTTTCGACGGCTGAGCGGAGTTCCTCGTAGGGCATCACGTCGGGATGATAGAGCGCCACGTGGCCTGAGCGGTCGATCAAAACCATGGTGGGCACGGTACTAACACCGTAAACCTTGAAATTCTCCTTACTGACCGGGACGGGAGCGGCCTGCAGGCCGGGATAGAACTGGTGCCAGACCCGCTCGATATACGGCAATTCTTCCTTTGGTTCAGCATCCTCGCCACGCGCCTTGTATCCATAGAGGGTAGTGGGTGCCAGCAGAATCAGACCGCGCGCCCCGAACTCGGACCGGATGCGGTCAATGATCGGACCCTCCGCCTTGCAGTCCGAGCACCAGTGCGCCCAGAAGAAAAGTAGCACAGGCGAGCCCTTGAGTTCGGCCAGAGTCACAGGCTTTGGGCCCAGGTAGGGCGCGATGGTGAGAGCTGGCGCAGACTGTCCGACGAGTGCCAGCAGATTGAGGTTCTTCTGCAATCGGGCATGGATGGAGGTGTTGCGGTAGGCCACCAGGCTGTGGCGGAGGAGAGCGACCGCCTGGGCCGGTTCGCCCCGGTTTGCCAGCACCTGGGCCTGGACCTCGATCGCGGCGCCCAGAGCAGTTGGCAGGTGGGGCTCCGCATCGAGGGCGCGCTTGGTCAGCAATTGCCGCGACAGACTCTCGGTCTGGAGGGCATAGGTCTGGGCGCGATCCAGTTTGTTGGACTGAAGGCTGGCCCGGGCCATCCAGGAAAGGGCTTCCACGTAGTCCGGCGTCGCGCCCCGCTGTCCGCGATAGTTCTGCAGTTGGGTTTCGGCGGCGGAGAAGTTATTCTGCGCCAGGGCCGCGCGCACATCGTCGCTGATGCCAGCGAAGGAGGTAGTCGAAAACACCAAAAGAGCGGCGAGCAGACGAAGAACCATGTCCCATAATAAATGAAAAGGCCTGGCGACAGGAGCGTCCTCTATGCCCCGAGCGCCTGCTCCGCCGCCGAGACCGAATCGACAAAGTGGAAGAACTGCTCCACCCGAGTGACTTTGAGCGCACTGTGGACCCGATCGTTCACGCCGATCAGGTACAGACTGCGCCCGTCCTTCTGGTGGGTAACATAAGCGCCTACCAGCGCCCCAATCCCAGCGGAATCAACGTAAGGAACGTTGCTGAAGTCGAGCAGCAGCGCGCGCGAATTATCGGCACGGACTCTGGATTGGAAATCAAACAGTGTGGTCATGGTCAGAGGCCCGGTCAGGCGCAGAATGCGCTGCCCTTCCTTTGGCCCAGGGACATCTTCTATGACGAGAGGGTCCTGCGGCATCGCGAAATAATAGTCTGCGACAGTTTCGGAAGTTGTTAAAGGAATGTTAATTTTGAGGGACTTTGCCGGGACGCAATCTGATAACGCGAAGGTGATTCGGCGCGTTGGCCGCGGACCCGTTGGGTTAACATGAGCACAGGAGAGAAAAATGCCCCTGAAGGTGGGAGACTCAGCACCGGATTTTGAATTGCCCGCCGTCGAAGGCGAACGCCATTTGAAGATAAAACTCAGCGACTTCCGCGGGAAGAAGAACGTAGTAGTGAGTTTTCATCCGCTGGATTGGACGCCGACATGCGCAGCGCAGGTTCCAGCATTCGACGCCGACCGCGAAAAATTCGCGGGCCTCGACGCCCAGGTCGTGGACATCAGCGTGGATTCGATTCCCAGCAAGATTGCCTGGCAGAAAAAAGAAATCGGCCTGATGCAGACGCCCATGTGCGCGGATTTTTATCCTCACGGCCAGGTCTCGGAACGTTTCGGAATCCTGCGCAAGGATCAGCCATTCCCCGGCATCAGCGAGCGCGCCGTGTTTATCGTGGACAAGAAAGGGAAGATTGCATTCGCCAGGATCTACCCGCTGGACCAGGCGCCGAATAACGAGGAACTACTGGCAGCGTTGAAAAAGATCGGTGGGGCAGGCTGAAGAAAAGCCATAGATCGAAATTTGCGCTTTTGTCCGTGGAAATTTCTTGATGCCCTGGTTGTCCTCAGTGGTTTGCCCTGTTGCGCCGGCCCCGGTTTACAACTGTTCCTAACGTCAGAAGGCTGAAAGCTGAAATCACACCCAGTGATGCCACGCAGTAAATGCACCAGACTCCAAGAAGGTGCGCTTCGATGTGGGCCAGATAAAGGGAAAACGCCAGCGCTCCCAACGCAAGCGGCAGCAAAACCGAATACCAGCGTTTAAGCGCCAGCGCGCCCAGCAGCAGATAGCCGGCAATCCCAATCGTCGCCACAGGCACGCCCCAGAGTACGGCGTAGGGACTGTGGTTCACGATCCCGCAATCCCACTTCTCATTGATGCTGCAGGGCGAAGTGTCAGTGCGATAGTGTTCGCGCAAGGCCATCGCGGAAACCGCAATTCCGGCGACAGCCAGCAAAACCAGAATCAATCTCATCTGCTCCTGTTCTCCACCAATCGATCCCGCGCATCGGATGCGCCGGGCTGAAGAGATTTGTGTCACAACTTTTCTTTCGCCCCTTCAGGGCTCGCACGCGGTCCAATATGCACCCACGGCTGGCGCCGTGGGCTCTATTCTTGCGCCGCTTCGCGGCTTTTTGTGGACCCATTACTCTACTTTCTGCTCGCGTGCAAGATTGCGCTCCGGGTCTGACGTCCGGCGCCCGATGCCCGACGCCCGCCCCTAAAAACGGAACCTGTATTTCACCTGCACCGAGATCTCGAGCGGATTCACGTAGTGCGTTCCCCCGAAAGTATTGCTGTTGTCCAGCAAATAGCGATGATTGGACAAATTAAGCCCAGTCAGGCGCACGTCCCATTTTTCACCAAATGACTTCCCCAGTGACAAGTCAAAAGTTCCATGCGAGGGCAAGTGCTCGGGTCCTTCGCCATCGACAAAACCGGAGCCGTAGTTTGCGTTGAAGTCAGCCCAGGCGCGCCACGGCAGCGTGAGGTTGACCCCGGTAGAAAGTGTGTGGCGCTGGTCGTGATCGAGGAAGAAGTAGCCCTCGTCCGGCGGTTCGAAATCGGTGAGGCCGCCGGTGACCCCGCCGGCGCCCTCCGTGTATTGATAGGAATAGGCGGCGTGGAACTGGGCACGTCCTGCTATGCGCGGCGAGTTCATCGTGCCTTCCCAGCCCCGGATGCGGGCGCGCTCGATGGTGAGGGGAAAGAAAATGTTCGAATTGCCCAGAATGTCATGGTCGAAAAAGTTCTTTGCGCCGGTGCGGAAGTTCGATAGATCGAAAGTCCATCCCGCCAAGGGGATGGTCAAACCAAATTCGTGCTGCTCATCGCGCTCGCCCCGCAGCGGCAAAAAACCAAATCCCTGCTGCGCCGCCTGCTCCAGCAGCGGACCGCTCACAGTAAGCAGCGGCGGCGGCTGGTAGTAACGTCCGTAGAAGCCGCGGAAGACCCAGTTGAGGCGGGGCACGCGGATGGCGGCGCCAATGCGAGGATCGAGCGCATTTTCGCTGACAGTTGAGCCGAAATGTGTCAGCCGCACTCCGCCGTTGATGGTCAGCCAGTTGGTAAGTTTGTACTGATCTTCCAGAAACAGCGCTTCCACGTCCCCCCACACTATTTCGCGCTGGCTCAAGGGCGGATTGCTGCCATCGCTGGTGACCACTCCAAAGAGCTGGTTGTCACGCGCCCCGAAGACCTGAAAACCGCCGCGAAAATTGTGCTTGCCGTGATTGACGGCCAGAGAAACCACGCCCCCCATGTAGTTCGAGCCCCGGTTGTCCTCGGGAACCACCACGTCGGGATTGGGCTGACCGACATAATTGCCAATGTAATGGGCTTGGTTGAAATGGTAGAAGGGCGACACCGTCAGGACGGTAAACGGACTGACGACATGCAGCCAGGAAAAATTGACCAGATCATCGCGCTCGTTCTCTACGTCACGAATACCCAGGCCCTGCTGGTCAGGATCGTTGGGAACCTGGTAGTGATCGCCGCGGGAGGACGCGACCAGGCGAAGCTGGTCCTTCGGGGTCTTATTAAATGTGAGGGAGGTGAAAGCGCTGAGCCCGGCGCCGAGATCGTGCAGTATCTCGGTGCTTCCCGTCTCCAGTCCCAGGTCCGTGCGATTGCCGGAAATACTGGCGTAATAAGCAAAGCGGTCGGTGTGGTCGCCGATGCTGAACTGGTCTTCGGTGCGATTATAGCTGCCATAACTGGCTACCAGCTCGGCCTGGCGGTCGCGCTCGAAACCGGAGCGGGTCACAACGTTAAAGACACCGTAGGTTCGGTCACCGTATTCCGCGGAGTAACCGCCGCGCTGCACTTCGAGATAGTCAATGTCCTTGGGATCGAACTGCGGCCCGACGTTGGAGGCAATGTTCGTGTTGGGCACGGGCACGCCGTCAATCAGCCATGAGACCTGGTGCCCGCCCCGGATGTGGAGCTGGTCGTGGACCATATAGGCGCTGGGAACGTAATTCGTGATCATGCTCAGGCTGTTGGTCTGATCGGCGCCAGGAGTTTGCGCAATCTGCTGTCGGCTCACCAAGGTTGCTGTCGTAGAGGACTCGGGATTCACAGCGACGGATTCGTCCTTGACCTCAACCGTCTCTTTGGCCTGGGCAATCGTAAGCGAAAAGTGGGTGCGGATATCGCGGCCCGAACTGAGGACGAGTTTCTGCTCTTCCCTGGCGAAGCCAGCCAATTCAACGGTTAAGGAGTACTCGCCGAGCGGCACACTGTCGAATCGAAATTCGCCAGAGTCATTGCTGCTGACGGACTTCGTCCAGGCGGAATTGGCCGCGTGCAGTGTGACTTGCGCCCCCTGCACCGGACGGTGCTGCGGGTCGTGGATCAGGCCACTGACCGTGCCAAAGATGGTGGCGAAGGCAAAGAGGCTGCTCGACAGCAGCCCGGCAAGAACCAAAGCTCTCTTGTAAGTCATAGCTTTCTCCCAATGCCGATGGAGGACGGCGTCCCGCCCGTCTCGAAGGCCGGGACGCGCGGGGACGCCCGTCCTCCATATCCATATCTAGCGCTGGCCTTTAGCTGCATCGGTGCCGACCCTGACTTCCGTCGCATGCATCGAGTTCTCATTTTTATGGGCATGAATTGCAACCCGACTTCCCACCTGAACGTCCTTGATGGTGGCCGGAACATTGCCCTTCACAAACCTGGTCTCGCCATCGAACTCCACCGTCCTGGCCGCTCCTTCACGGGTTTTTACCGATAGAGAATGGTCGGTGATCGCCGTGACCGTTCCCAGAATGTGCTCCATGCCGCCATGAGCAAAGGCCAGCGAGCCCAAAAGCAGAGTGCAAACCAGAATCCGAGTTACCATCAGCACCAGCTTTTTCACGTTTGTCTCCTTGAGATATTCATCGGGATTTCGGGGCCTGATCACCAGAAGGCCCTCCGTTCAGGAATTCCTGCTCTTCCTTCTCTTCTTCACGGTCAGCATCGCTCTTCGGATTAAAACGCTCCATGCCGTGAAGTTCGTCCGCGGTCAGGCTGGGCAAGTGGCGGATGAAGATCACCAGCTTCCAGCTGTCCTGGTCGTTGTCATTGCCGGGCTCACCCCATGCCGGCATGCCCGTCCAGCGAACGCCGTTGTGGATGATGTAATAAAGCTCGCCATCACTGAGTTGCTGGGTGGCCGGCAGCCGCATGTCCGGCGCAGGCGGATAGAGGTTCTGTCCAATCTCGGTGTTGCCGTCGCCTTTGTTGCCATGGCAGGAGGCGCAGTGATCGGCAAAGTGCCGGGCCGCCTCCTGCAAAACCTCGGGCGACGTGGTAACCGGATTTCGGCGCTGCGCGGCGCCCGCCGGCAACGACCAGGAGCGCAACCGCCGTGCCAGAGCGGCTTCCACCCGGCTGGGAGTCTGTCGCGCGCCACAGCAATGCGAAACCAGGCCGGAAACCCAGAATCCAGCCCCCAGCAGCAGAACGACAATCAATCCAGCCCACAGCGTCCGAGACATGTGTATTCACCCGACGGTATTTTTGTAGCGCCGCCGTCCCGGCGGCTGTCGCGCGGGCGTCTCGCCCGCGCCGGAAGGGCAAACCATGCCATTCCCGATTGCCAGCGAGGACCGATGCCAGGGGATGCCAGCGCTATTTCCGCCGGGAAAGCGAAAACAGACGGCAACCTGACAAGCCGCTGTAAATCAATCCAGGTAGAATTTCAGAGCAGATTGGTCAACTGAGCGGGGGGCCGCGGACGGGCCGGAGAGCGTGAATAAGATTGCTGCGCAATGTCGGATGCGAGTCTGGCGCCAGATAGGCCAGCAGAGGATCCGTGCCGGAATCTATTCCCGGGCC
>DATGYF010000192.1:0-2869 GCA_035298145.1 Terriglobales bacterium
GCATTGTTCACTGTGACATCAAGCCCGAAAACATCATGCTCAGCAGCGAGGGCCAGGTCAAGATACTGGACTTCGGTGTGGCCAAGCACTTGCCCCGTTCCGACCAGAGTTCGACCGTGGACCGCTCCGGCACCTTTGCCGGCACGCCCGCCTATATGTCTCCGGAAGTGCTGCTGGAGCAGGCTCCGGACGGCCGGGCTGATATTTTTTCACTGGGCGTGGTCTTCTACGAGGTTCTGACCGGGCAGCATCCCTTTCTGGCGGGAAGCTTCGTAGCCACCACCGACCGCATCCGGGGCGAGACGCCGGCCTCCATACGCATCTTCAATCGCTCCGTTTCCCGAGACCTGGAGGCCCTGGTCAACAAAGCGATGGCCAAGGATGCGGGGAAGCGGTACGCCAGCGCGCAGGAATTGTTGGACGCGCTGCGCGACGTGCACCAGGGGTTGTCTTCGAGTGGACTGGCGCGGCCGGTGCCGCTGCCGCAACCACGCCCGCGGCGCAGCACGTGGTTCTGGGCTGCGGGCCTCGCCGCCGCTTTATTGCTTTCGGTTCCGCTGTATCTCCATTACCGGGTTCGTCCCGGGGTGATCCTGTCCAAATCCTCGGTGCCAGTGCAACTGGCGGTGCTGCCCTTCGCGCCGACCACCAACGATCCCAGCAGCAAGGCTTTTGGGGACGGCCTGACCGAAACCCTGACCGCCAAACTGGCCCAGCTCAGCGGCAACTATCCCCTGCAGGTGGTGGCGACCAGCGAGATACGCGCCGAGGGCGTCACCAGTGTTGAGCAGGCGCGTAAGAATTTTGGGGTGGGCCTGGTCCTGGAGGGAAACCTGCACAGCTCAGGCAACCAGGTGCGGGTGAACTATTCGCTGGTGGATGCCGAGACCAACCGCCAGTTAAGTGCCGACACCGTGGACGCCGATGTCAGCGACGCCTTCGCAGTCGAAGACCAGGTGGTCGATGGCGTCCTCCACATGTTGGGCCTGTCGATCCAGGGCAACGAGCGCGTGGTGCTGGCCGCTCACGGGACCGGCGATCCCACCGCGTACGATCAGTACCTGCGCGGCCGCGGATATCTGCTCGACTATCACAAGCACGAAAACATCGAAAATGCCATTTCCGCTTTCAACCGCGCCCTTACTCTCGATCCCAAATACGGCCAGGCCTTTGCCGGCCTCGGCAAAGCCTACTGGCTGGGGTATGGCGAGGGCCTGGGAGGCGCCGAGTGGCTGGAAAAGGCGCGGGTCGCCTGTGATCAAGCTGTGGCCGACGCGCCCAGACTTGCCGACGGATATGCCTGCCTGGGCAGCGTGTACCGGGATCGAGGCGAGTACGAGAAGGCCATTGCCCAGTTCGAGAAGGCCGCAGCGCTTGACCCGGTTAACGATGACACCTTTCGCGGCCTGGCAGAGGTCTATCGCAAGCTCAATCGTCCGGCCGAAGCAGAAGCTACGTACCGGAAAGCCATCGAGCTGAGGCCGCAATATTGGGCCGGCTACAGCTGGCTGGGAGCCTTTTACCGGGAGGAAGGCCGTTACGAAGATGCCGCCAGAATGTTCCAGGAAGTCGTAACTCTGGCCCCAGACAATTTCCGCGGTTATTCCAACCTGGGAGCGATGTATGTGGTGCAGGGAAAATATCCGCAGGCTATCGCTCTGCTCGAGAAGTCCATCGCCATTCGGCCGACCGTGGAAGTTTATGACAACCTGGGCACGGCCTATTTTTATATGCGGAAATTCGACGGGGCAGCGGCGAACTATGAGGAAGGCCTGAAATTCGACAAAACCAGCTGGCTCAGTTGGGGCAATCTGGGAGACGCATATTATCAAGTCCCGGGCAAACGGGATAAGGCCGTCGAGGCGTATCGGGAAGCCATTCGACTGACCGATGAGGAGCTGCGCGTCAACCCCCGCGACGGGCGCATCTGGTCATTCAAGGCTGAATATCTGGCAATGACCGAGAATAAGCCGGAGGCCCTGGCAGCCCTGCAGAAAGCAGCGGCGTTCGCCCCTGACAATGCGGGTGTGCTGTTCAATGGCGCTCTGGTGCACAACCACTTCGGGGAGACAGCTCCCACCATCAAGTGGCTTCAACGGGCCCTGGCTGCAGGCCTGCCGGTTAACGTCATAAATAGCACGCCCGACCTTGATCACTTGCACTCCAACCCAGCTTTTCAGGCTATACTACGCGGCACTAAGGTGTAAGAGGGGCCCTTAGATAACTCAATGAATTGAAGGAGGAGCTATGAAGAGGGATCCAGCCACGGTTAAAGTGCACATCTATGAGGATTGCGATGTGGATTGCGAAGCGGTCAATGTGAGCAAAGAGTCCGGTGACCAGATCGAGTGGCGTTCGACGGGTGAAGCCTTTACCGTGAGGTTTGAAAGTTCACCTTTTAAACTTGCCGAGTTTCACGTGGAGGCCGGAGGATGCACGGCGTCGGGTCCGGTAGTGGACAACGCCCTGTACGTGACCTACCACTATGAGATTCAAAGAGTAGGCAGTCAACAGGCTGCAGCCGATCCTGACGTCAACGTGAAACACTAGAGGATTGCGGCCGATCAAGGCGATTCCCTGTGAGGGTGCGATGGTCATTCCTCCGGCCTCGCGCCCTCAATCTATCTCCTACAGCGTCCCGTTGTAGTTTGCGCGTCCCCGCCTGACAGCATAAAGAGGTTCCTTCTGCCGGTTTTCGGTTGGTCTTGTCACCCAGCCATTTGAGAAAAATGGCGTTGCTCCGTCTGGGGATTTTCCGGGTGTTACGGAAGTTCAGTGCCCGTTTCTTCGGTTACTTGCTGCTCTTTCACGCACAGATTCCAATGACCATGTGCCCGGGGCGTGAGGCTTCCGGACACTGGCGCTGATT
>DATGYF010000193.1:0-12450 GCA_035298145.1 Terriglobales bacterium
CTCAGTTGCAGATCGGCCCGGACCACATCATCTATACCGGCGACGGCAGTTCGGACATCAACGTGATGCTGCACGTCAAGATGCGCGACGGATTCACCATCGCAGTCTCGGAGGCCAAGCACATCTCTCAGGTCGCGCGACGCACCGTCCTCAGCACCAACGCCCTCGCCGTTCTGGGACCCATCCTGGAAGAAACGGTAGGCTGGGAGCGGGCCCAGATCCGCCAGTTCTTCGAGTCCTACGGGATACTGATCCAGGAATGGGACAGCGTGCGCACCGACTGGCTTACCCTGCGATCCGCGGTCAAGGAAGCAGCCCAGGCGGTAACCGCCAGCGCCTGAATCCACCTCGCTGTTCCCCTCATCAAACCCACGGGCTCTTTTCAAGGTGACGGGCGTCACCAGCCGGGGCGCGGCTTTGGTTGCGCTCCGGCCGGGCCGCGCAGACAATAGACAAACATGCTTCGTGACAAGAATCTGATCCCTCTCTCCCACCAGCACCAGCATTGCCTGGCTCTGTGTGTGCGCCTGGATCGCGCCATTCAGGCTGGCGGGGTCGATCTCGAGGCATGGCAGGCCGAAATCCAGCAGATGTTTGAGCAGGAGATCGGCTTTCATTTCGCCGCCGAAGAAAAAGAGTTGTTCCCCGTGGCTGCGCGCTTCTCGGAACTGCAGCCCCTGGTCATGGAACTTGTCACCGGCCACGTTTTGCTGCGTGATTTTTTCTCGCGCGCCGCTGCCCGCAAATTGCATGTGACGGAATTGCAGGTCCTGGTGGAGAAACTGGCGTCCCACATTCGCAAAGAAGAACGCGAGCTATTCGAGGGCATGCAGCGCCTGATGACGCCGGAAGAGCTTTCCGTAGTAGGCGCGTCGCTGCAGCAATCACTGGCGGAAGCGTCCAATGCCTGCATTCTGCCCACTGCCGCCACGCGCCTTCGTCCCAAGCAATAAGCTGTCCTCCTGAGCGGAGTAAGCCGATTCGGAACGAATCGGTTTGCGGTGTCGAAGGACCCCTACCTTCCCGGCGAACACCATCAACTACGTTTCCGCAATCGTGCGGCGTCGAGAATACCCAGCACTTCGAACTGACACCGCAGATCCGAGGGTATGGGTCCTTCGACTCCGGGATTGCTTTCGTAAACGAAAGCAATCTCTGCGCTCAGGATCCAAGTAGTAGAGGATGGCGCTGAATCCCGGCCCCTCTTTCTTTCATCTAGCAGACATGGACCTAGAAGCAATTCCCTTCTCTGTTGCAGACTATTCCGAACCGGCTGTCCAGAGTTCCTCCAGCGGCGGTGTTTTGAACGATGCCGCCCTGCTCGATGCCTACTCGCAGGCCGTGGTCGGTACTGCAGAGAAGCTCAGCCCGTCGGTAGTCAAGATTGATGTCTCGCAGTCGGCGAAGAACCGTTCCGGCGAGCCGCGCGAACGGCAGGGCGGCGGCTCCGGTTTTGTGTTCACTCCCGACGGACTGATTCTCACCAACAGCCACGTGGTGCACGAGGCCACTCGCATTCAGGTTTCCTTCGCCGACGGCCGCCGCTTCCCGGCCAGCACAATCGGTGACGATCCCGCCACCGACCTGGCGGTCGTGCGCGTGGATATTCCCAACAACGACGCGCCCGGCCTGGTGGTGGCGCCCCTGGGCGATTCCCAGAAGCTGCGAGTGGGACAACTGGCGATTGCGATTGGCAACCCCTACGGCTTCCAGTACACCGTGACGGCCGGCGTGGTTAGCGCGCTGGGGCGATCGCTGCGTTCGTATTCAGGAAGGATGATCGACGATGTAATCCAGACCGACGCTTCGCTCAATCCGGGCAACTCCGGAGGTCCGCTGGTAACTTCCGATGGCCAGGTCGTTGGCGTCAACACAGCAACCATCATGGGCGCTCAGGGACTCTGCTTTGCCATCGGAATCAATACCGCGAAGTTCGTGGCCGGACGCCTGCTGCGCGAAGGTCGAATTCGCCGCAGCTATATCGGCGTCGAGGCCCAGACTACGCCCCTGCATCGCCGCCTGGTGCGCTTCTACAGCCTGCCGCAGGAAACTGGTGTAGTCGTGATTTCCGTCACCCCCGGCAGTCCTGGACAGAAAGCAGGACTGCGCGAAGGTGACGTGATCGTTGCGCTCGATGGCCAGCCCGTGGCCGGAGTGGATGACTTGCACCGCCTGCTCACCGACGCGCGGGTCGGCATCAGCAGCGGACTAACCGTCCTGCGCTGGACAGAAAGACTCGAGCTGAAAGTCATACCAGAAGAAGCGCAGTAGTCTTGTGAGTGTAGTGTGGTCGCGGGCGACTCGCCCGCGTGCAGGCAGGCCACAAACCACGTGGGGACAGCCGCCCCCGGCTGTCCGGCCGAGCGCAGCTCGGCAACCGAAGTACCAGCCGAGCTTCGCTCGGCCGGACGGGTCGAAGACCCGTCCCCACACGGGCACTTAGATCGACGCCATCTGGTAGAGATATTCCACGTGCGAGAGCACCGCCCCATCAATTCCCTGCACGTTCGGATTGGTCGATTCGATCACGAAATACTCATCCGGAGCGTGCGCGCCGCTGCCATGCCCCATTCCGAAATGTCCCGCAGGCAGATGCAGCGGATCGCCGGTAAAAACATATCCCGGCCAGGATCCGGCGCTGCGCGGCAAGACTATCGGATCAATCCCCCGGCCGCGATAGACCGCCACCTGGGCGCGAATCAGCGGCGCGTCGGCCGAAGTGCTGGTAGGGTCGTAACCTCCCGACATGTTCACTTCGATGTCTCCAAAGCCGCGCTTCGCCAGATGGGCTTTGACTGCAGCCAGAGCTTCGTCGGCTTTCATGTCCGGAACAAGACGCAGATCAAGCTTGGCCACGGCCCGATGAGGAAGAATGGTCTTGCCGCCCGGCCCGGTGTAGCCGCCCACCAGGCCTTCGATGTTGACCGTGGGCCGCGATTGCAGCAGTTCCAGCGCCTCCACGTAATTGACGTCGTGTATCCAGTGCTCAACGCTGTACTGCTTCATGGCGACTTTCTCGTCCAGGCGGCCCGCCGCCACAGCGATCATTTTTTTCTCCGCAGCGGAGAGCGGACGCGCCTTGTCGGCGAAACCATCAATAGCCGGCGTGTTGCCATCGGCCGAAACCAGCGTATTGAGCGCCTCCACCAGGTGCCACGCCGGGCTGTCAATCATGGCTTTCAGGCTGGAGTGAACATCTTTTCGCGGACCGCGTCCCCATTTTTCGCCGCTCGAAACCAGTTCGACTTCAATCACTCCCTTGGCCCCCAGCGTCATCGTGACTTTGCCGTCGAGGTCCTGCTCGGCGGCAGGTATGTAAACGCCATGGCATTTGCGCAGAGCGGCCAGCACTTCGGGCCGGCGCACGATCTGTGGAAAGTGAGGCGAGCCGATTTCTTCTTCTCCTTCCGCCACGAACACGAGATTGACCGGTAACTTTCGGCCGGCGTTGCGAATGGCGTGCACCGCGGCCAGGAAGGAAGCCTCCGGGCCTTTCTGGTTCACGGCACCCCGCCCGACGACGCACTTGCCCAGGCCGGGCTTGTCGACAATGGCTGCGTCGAAGGGCGGCGACGACCATTCCGAGGGATCGACCTGTTTGACGTCATACATGAAGTAAATCCCCAGGGTGCGCGGGGCGCCGGCGTCCAGCGTGGCGAAGATGCCGGGCTGGCCGTCGGTGGAAACTTTCGTGGCTCCCTGGAAGCCGGCGTCGCTCAACATGCGCATGGCGAGGTCGCAGCCTTCGTCCATGCCGCGGTGCTCGGCGGCAATCGAGGGCTGGCGAATCCAGGCTTGCAGGCGCTGCACCGACTCGTCATGGCGCTTTTCGATTTCCTTCTGAATGACGGCAAGGTCAGGGTTGGAGCTGGCCGCGAAAGGTTTTTGGGAGAGGGCAAGCGATGCCGCGCCGGCGGCGGTGGCCTGGAGGAACGTTCGTCGGTTCATGGGCGCGAGGATAATCGCAGCAGTTTGGTTCTGTCCAGCAAAGGTTCCCAACGTGGGTCGGACACTCCTGTCCGACGCCTTTGACTTTGACCGTCTGCCTTTGATCTCCGCGGAAGTGTCGGTCATCGGTGCTGCACCCAAAAAGCCTCCTTTTTTGCTTGCGCAAAATCGAAGTCAGCCGCGTCGGACAAGAGTGTCCTGCCCACACTTATTGCAACCACCGCCACCCTGTGTTAGCTTCTTGAAACAGCAGAGGTTAGCTTGCAAGCGACGATTCCTGCCGGACTGGATCGCAAGGAAGCGGAAGTTTACAGACAGCTGGATCCGGAACGGCTCCCGAAACACATCGCCATCATCATGGACGGCAACGGACGCTGGGCGCGCCGCCGGCACCTGCCGCGCATGGCCGGACATCGCGCCGGGGTTGCATCCGTACGGTCCACCGTCGAAACCGCGGCCCGCATCGGAATTCCCTGGCTGACGCTGTATGCCTTTTCCGAGGAGAACTGGAAGAAGCGCCCGCGCAGCGAAGTCGATTTTCTGATGGGGCTGCTGTGCCGCTATCTGAAAGCGGAAGTTCCCACCCTGAACAAGAACAACATTCGCCTGGAATACATTGGACGCCAGCATGAGCTTCCGCCCTCGGTGCAGGAAAAGATGGCATGGGCACGGGAGGCGACCGCCGGCAATACCGGGATGGTGCTGACCCTGGCGCTCAACTACAGCGCACGCACCGAGCTGGTGGACGCCTTCCGCTCCATCTTGGACGCCGCCGCGCGCAACGGCGGCCTTGACCATCTCGAAATCGACGAAGATGCGGTGTCGCAGAACCTATACACACGGCATTTGCCTGATCCCGACCTGGTGGTCCGCACCAGCGGCGAAATGCGGCTGAGCAACTTTCTGCTGTGGCAGCTGGCTTATGCTGAAATCTACGTCACCCCGACCTTATGGCCGGAGTTTCGCGGCCTGCAACTCCTGGAAGGCATCGCGGAGTATCAGAAACGCGAGCGCCGTTATGGCGGGCTGGCTGACCACGCGCCCCATGCCCACGGCCCTCATCCCCACCCATCCAAGACCGGCCGGAGCTGAAACGGCTTGCAACTACTGAAACGAATTCTCACCGCGCTGGTTCTCATCCCGATTGTCCTGTTGCTGGTGCTGCGGGCACCGGTGCCCGTGGTGTCTCTGATCGCAGCCCTGGTCGCCCTGCTGGCCATCCAGGAACTGCTGAAGATTTCAGAGGCCTACAAGGTCACACCGATGCACTGGCCGACCTACATTTTTGTCGGATCGTTCTTCCTTTTCCTGGCGCTGAATCCCGGGCGTAACACTCCCCTGCTCTCCACATCGGTGTTTGCCGGCAGCGCGGCCTTCGTAGCCGCTATCGCTCCCTTCGTCTTTCTGGTGATCGGCATGAGGCGCGGCGATCTCAGCACCGGATTTCCCGCCGCCATGACCTCGGCATTTGCCTTCGCCTACATCGCCCTTCCACTGGGGTGCCTGGTGCAGATTCGGGAACAGGCCTCGGGCGCGTTCCTTTTGCTCTACTTGCTGCTGCTGGTGTGGGCGGGAGACATCTTTGCCTACTTTGTCGGACGTTCCCTGGGACGCCACCTGATGTCGCCGCGCATCAGTCCCCGAAAGACCTGGGAAGGAGCGCTGGCTTCAATGATTGCCAGCGTTGGAGTGGGCGTTTTGCTCTACAATTACGCGCTGCCCATCAGCACGGCGCTGCTGAATGCACATCTGATCGAGCGGAAGGATGGCCTGTTCGCGCTGGTGAAAGCTCCCTTGTGGCCGACCATCCTGCTTTCGGCAGTCATCAATATCGCGGCCCAACTGGGCGATCTGGTGGAATCGCTGATCAAGCGGGGCGCCGGGATTAAGGATTCGGGCGCGCTGCTTCCCGGCCACGGCGGCATGCTTGACAGAATTGATGCCCTGCTCTTTGCCGCCCCGTTGCTGTGGTACTATGCGGCTTGGCGCGTGATGCAGTAAGCCGGAATGCCGGACCCGTACCCGTACCCAGCGCTCAAAGCACTCCACCCGGAGAGCTATCTTAGTCCCGCCAAACTTGCCCAACTACAGCAGCTTTCCAGTGATGCATTGATGAATTCATTGGTACCCGGTCAAAGGGATTGTCTGAAAACCAGGCGGGACGGAATTATAATTGACGGACACCACCGCATCCATGGTTCTCCGCCTCCGAGGAGTGGATGTAAACCTGCTGCCGCGGGAGATCATCGAGAAGAGAGAGTTGTAACATGAGGACGGAACTTCATTGGGTCGACGGTCCGTGGCCGGGAAGGCTTGCGATTGCCGCCCGTCCGCGAGGTGGTGATTGGCTCGAAGATGAGATGGCTGACTGGCACCATAGTGGCGTTGACACGGTGCTTTCGTTACTGTCTCCTGACGAGGAACACACCCTCGGGTTGGACAAGGAACAGAACACGGTGAGGGAGCAGGACATGGATTTCATCTCGCTTCCAATCCAGGACCGCCATGTGCCTGGCTCGGAGACCGAGTTGGCCGCGGTTTTGGAGCGAGTGGACGCGAGGCTTTCCGCGGGCAAGAATGTGTTGGTTCACTGCCGGCAAGGAGTGGGCCGAGCCGGGTTGGTGACGGCATGCCTGCTCGTTCGTAAGGGATTGGATCCAAGCGCGGCAGTGGAGATCATAAGTGCCGCGCGCGGGCTCGCGGTTCCGGAAACAAGAGAACAGCGGCAGTGGATCGATCACTACGCGGCAATCTCCACCAGCACGAAATGAAATTCACGGCCAAAGGTCAAACATCGCCAGCCTCCATATGAAACGCATTGCCATCCTGGGTTCCACGGGCTCGATTGGACGCAGTACGCTCAGCGTGGTCGAAACTTATCCCGACCGTTTCCAGGTGGTTGCCCTGGCAGCCGGCCGGAATGTGGAAGCTGCGTTCGAGCAGGTCCGGCGCTGGAAGCCCAGGGTCATCTCTATTTCTACCGCAGTCGATGCGGAAATTCTGCGCTCTCGCCTGCAGACAGCAGGAATAAAGACTGTTGAAGTCGTGCATGGCCCAGCTGGAACCGTGCGGGTGGCCACCCATCCGGATGTGGATTTCGTGGTCAGCGCGATTGTCGGCGTGGCCGGACTCAAAGCCACCTACGAAGCGGTAAGGTCGGGCAAGACGGTCGGGCTGGCCAACAAGGAATGCCTGGTGGCGGCCGGCGAACTGATCACCGCCGAGGCGCGCCGCCAGGGCAAACCCCTTCTCCCCATCGACAGCGAGCACAATGCGGTCCACCAGTGCCTGCGCGGCGGACGGATGGAGGAGGTCGAGCGCATCTGGCTGACCGCCTCCGGCGGACCATTCCTTTACACACCCAAGTCGCAATTTTCTTCGATTTCCGTGGCCCAGGCCCTGAACCATCCCACGTGGAAAATGGGCCAGCGCATCACCATCGACTCCGCCACCTTGATGAACAAGGGATTCGAAGTGATCGAAGCTTGCCGTTTGTTCAACTTGCCGCCCAGCCGGGTGCAGGTGATGGTGCACCCGCAATCCACCATTCACTCCATGGTCGAGTTTGTGGATGGCAGCATACTTGCTCAGTTTTCCGTAACCGATATGCGGTTGCCCATTTTGTACGCGTTGACTTATCCCGAGCGTATTCCCTCGGCTATGCGCTTCCCGGTCATGGACTTACGACATCTCGAATTCCTGCCGCCGGATGTGGAAAAATTCCCTTGTCTGGCTCTGGCCTACGAAGCGGCGGAGGCCGGGGGCGCGAAGACGGTTGCACTCAACGCGGCCGACGAGGTGGCGGTGGCGGCTTTTCTGCAGGGCCGCATCGCTTTTAACGACATTCCTGAAGTCATTCGCGAAGTTCTCTCTGCAACGGAAGTGGGTAAGTTGGAATCTATAGAACAGGTCCTGGAAGCGGATTCTCTGGCACGTGAACTGGCCCGGCAGAGAACCGAGCGCGGGGGAGAAAAGCTGGAGGGTCCGCGGCCGGTCTCCAGCGCAATACCTGTGGAGTAGGACGAACTTTATATATGTCTGGATTCTTAACTGCGGTTCTCTCTGTAGGCGTGATTCTAGGATTCATGATCCTGATTCACGAGTTCGGCCATTACGCCGTGGCCAAACTGCTGGGTGTCCGGGTGGAGCAATTTGCCATTGGCTTCGGCAAACGCCTGTTTGGTTTCAGGAGGGGCGACACCGACTATCGCATCAACGTATTGCCGCTGGGCGGCTACGTCAAGATGAGCGGCGAAAACCCCATGGATGAGCGCAGCGGCGATCCCGGGGAATTCATGTCGCATCCCCGCTGGCATCGCTTCCTCATCGCGGTTGCCGGCCCAGCCATGAACATTCTGTTCGCCGTGGGCCTGCTTACCTGCGTTTACATGGTGCGTTACGAGTACCCCGCGGTGCTGGATGAGCCTGCGATCATCGGATGGGTGGCGCCAGATACGCCCGCAGCCAAAGCCGGAATCCAGATCGGCGATCGCATCGTTCGCATTGACGGCATCCAGAATCCGACCTGGGAGCAGGTGATTCCGCGCGAGGCTTTGAACCCCAACCAGCCCCTCGATGTCGCCATCGAACGCGCCGGCCAGGTCCTGACCAGGACCATCGTGCCCGAAGCCTACGGTCCCAACCAGATGGGTTCCGCAGGATGGGAACCCAAGGAGCCGAATTTCCCCATCACCGACCTGGAGCCCGGCATGCCGGCGGAAAAGGCCGGAATGAAGCTGGGTGACGAGATTGTCGATGTGGACGGGCAGCCGATCGCCGGCCTCGCCGCCATGATCGAAAGCCTGAAACGCAGCCAGGCCAAACCGATCCAGATCACGGTCAAACGCGATGGCCAGCTGCTTAACTTCACCGTGCAGCCGGTTTTGGACGACATCCGGGGCGATCAACGCTACCGCGTCGGCATCGGGAGCGCCCCGATGAAGGTATCGTCGTTGCCGTTCGCGGCGGCGTTCCGCCGCTCGGTGGAGCAGAACAAGCAGGGCTCGCTCCTGATCCTTGAACTGGTCCAGAAAATGATTCAGCGCAAGATTTCGATCAAGTCCATCGAGGGCCCGATCGGCATCGGACGCGCTGCCGGCCAGGCCGCCAGCAAGAAAGGCTGGACGCCCCTTTTGGAACTGACCGCGGGAATCAGCTTGAATCTGGGCATTTTTAACCTGCTCCCCATTCCCATTATGGATGGCGGCGTCATTCTGCTGCTGTTCGTCGAAAGCATCATCCGCCGCGACATCAGCCTCCGCATCAAGGAACGCATCTACCAGGCGGCCTTCGTCTTCCTGGTCCTGTTCGCCGTCATGGTCATCTACAACGACGTAGCCAAGATGCTGCCCAGCGTGATGGGGAGAATGCCGTAAAGCAGCTCTCAGCCGTCAGCTTTCAGCTAGCAGCTTCTGGCTCCTGGCTTCCGAAAAGAAACCTGTCAGCTCGACCGGAGCGGAGTGCAGTGGGGGCCTACTGTTCGCCTGACCCCCGAGGAAACCTGTTCGCCGACCCCACAAAGTCCATCTCGCACCAACCGAGACACGCACGCTAACCTATTCATTCACCGTCACTTCAGTGCTAAGAGCTGAGAGCTGACGGCTGAGAGCTTCCTTTCCCCGTGCTAAAATAAGGCTTCCCCATGGCAGACATTCAGCGCAGAAAATCCGTTACCGGCTCAATTGGCGGGGTGCGAATCGGCAGCGATGCACCAGTTGTGGTGCAATCGATGACCAATACCGACACTGCCGACATTCCCTCCACTGTCCAGCAGGTTGCGGCGCTGGCCCGGGCCGGGTCCGAGTTGGTGCGGGTCACGGTTAACAACGAAGAAGCAGCCGCCGCCGTCGCGCCTATCGTCGAGCAACTCGATAAACAGGGCGTGCGAGTGCCGATCATCGGCGACTTCCATTACAACGGACACATCCTGCTCAAGAAGTATCCCGAATGCGCGCGGGCCCTGGCGAAATACCGCATCAATCCCGGCAACGTCGGTATTGGACGCAAGGACGACAACAATTTCCGTACCATGATCGAGGTTGCGGTCGAAAACCAGAAACCGGTACGCATCGGAGTGAACTGGGGATCGCTCGACCAGGCCCTGCTCACCCGCATGATGGACGAAAACTCGCTTCTCCCCGAGCCAAAGGACGCGCGCGAAGTCACGATGGAGGCCATGGTCGTGAGCGCGCTGAATTCAGCGGCCCTCGCGGAAAAGTACGGCCTGCGTCCGGATCAGATCATTCTGAGCGCGAAAGTAAGTGGCGTACAGGACTTGATCAACGTCTATCGCTCGCTGGCCGCGCGCTGCAACTATCCTCTGCACCTGGGGCTCACGGAAGCCGGCATGGGCGCCAAAGGCATCGTGGCTTCGAGCGCCGCGATGGGCGTGCTGTTGCAGGAAGGTATTGGCGACACCATCCGCGTCTCGCTCACTCCCGCACCCGGCGGCGATCGCACCGAAGAAGTCCGCGTAGGCCAGCAGATTCTGCAATCCCTCGGCATTCGCAGCTTCACCCCCCAGGTAACCGCGTGCCCGGGATGCGGCCGTACCACCAGCACTTTCTTCCAGGAAATGGCGCAGCAGATTCAGTCCTACCTGCGCGACCAGATGCCCATCTGGAAGGGACGCTACACCGGTGTCGAAGAAATGAAAGTGGCCGTCATGGGCTGCGTTGTAAACGGCCCGGGCGAATCGAAACACGCCAGCCTTGGCATCTCTCTCCCGGGAACTTTCGAAGAACCCAAAGCGCCGGTGTACGTCGATGGCCGCCTCTTCACCACGCTAAAAGGCGACAAGATCGTCGCCGAGTTCATCCAGATCCTCGATGACTACGTAGAATCGCACTACGCCCCCAAAGAAGAACTAGCCGCCAAGTAAATGTAGGCGCGAGCGTCCTCGCTCGTGCGTTAGCACCGCAAACACATCCCCTCCGGTTTTTTCCCATTCCGAAACAAGAATTTTTGTTCCACCGCGATCCTTTTAGTGCCTGCCCGCTGTTTGTGATATCCGTGTGGCATGCATCGCGTGTATGAATACCGTCGCCATCTGCCCCACTATCAAAGCGACAACAAAGCAATCTTCATAACATTCTCTACTCACCACCGGTGGATCCTACCTCCGGAAGCTCGCTCAATAGTTTTGGAGTCTTGCATTTGGGGAAATGGAACGCGCCTCAACCTGCATGGTGCCGTTGTGATGCCCGATCACGTTCACTTGATCTTGACCCCGTTATATGAAGGCGACAGCCTGCACAGCGTCTCCGAGATCATGCAAGCCATTAAGGGCACTTCCGCGCACAGGATCAATTGCATGCTGAATCGTAGCGGACAGGCGTGGCAGCGTGAATCGTTCGATCGAGTGCTCCGGCGCGAGGAGAGCACTCGCGCGAAAGTTGAGTATATGATCCTCAATCCGGTGCGTGCGGGGCTGGTGCAGAGCGCTTTGGAATACCGATGGTTGTGGGTTCCGGACCGGGCACAACTTAGTAACGCTGTTTAGAACTCTGGCCTGCCTCACCGCTGCACGAGCGAGGACGCTCGCGCCTACATTCGAACCTACGCCAGCAGCGGCAGATCAGGATTCGCCGTGTCGTCGTATAGCGGGTCGGCGATTTTGCTCAGCTCAGGATAGTGTTTCAGCAGCGCCTCCGGGGCCCTTACACGCTCTCCCGTGATCATGTTCTTGAGCTGCAGGGCGTTCACTCCCGCTTTTCCTTCAAAGTGATTATTGGTCACGACGTAGGTGACTTCGGCCTTGCCCGCAATGCGAACGATTTTGTCTTCCCATCCTGCCAGTTCGGCTTCGCTGTAGAGATAGTTGTAGCGGTCGGCGCCGGTGTCGGCGTCAAACCACTGGTCGTAATTTCGTCCGTGCAGGCGCACGTAGCCGACCGGGGAAGTCACGTGTTCGGTGGGCACCAGCGAGCGGCCGATCAGCGGCTGGTCGATGTTGCAGAAGGAGACGTTCTTCTGCATGAAGTCGTTAATGGTGTGGGGATTCTCCCAGCTGTCGTGGCGCACCTCGACCACGCGCGGATATTCGATGAACTGGCGCAGCAGCTTTTCCAGATATTCGCGGTTCAGCGATGTATTTTTGAACGAAACCGGAAACTGAATCAGCAGCGCGCCCAGCTTCCCTTCTCCCGCCAGCGCTTCCAGGCCCTCGCGCGCCAGGGCTTCGTCTTCGTCATTGGGCCTGATGGAGGCGGCCGAAGTGGGCTCCATCACGGCCATGGGATTGTGGGTGAAAGAACGATGCAGTTTGGCGGTGAACATGAAATCCGGATTCACTGCCTCTGCCTTGCGCACCCAGAGCTTGGCCAAATGGGGCTTGATGTGTCCGTAGAACGAAGTGTTGACCTCCACCATGTCAAAGCAGCGCGCCAGGATTTCGAGCGGATGCTGCTTGCGGTGCTGCATGCCCGGGGGATAGAAAATCCCCTCCCAGTCTTTGTAGGACCAGCCGGCGGTGCCAACCCGAATTTGTGAGGATGCGGCCAC
>DATGYF010000194.1:0-4978 GCA_035298145.1 Terriglobales bacterium
CCATCGGCGTTCTGGCTGAGACTGCCGTAGGGCCTTTGGTTTTTGGAGGAAGCGTCGGAGACAGCGGACATCGCAAATGGTTTTTTCAACTCGGCCGGGTGTTCTGAGTTCGGGCTGCAGGCTTTTCTTCATGAGTCAGCCATCCAACGGCACCCACGAGGAGATTCCGATACGCGCTCACATTCCTCACGGCGGACACACACGAGCCATCGATCTGCCAGGCGACCGGCGAATGATCCAGAGCGTTGACCTCTGGTACAGCAAGGGCAATTGGAGCAGGCGCCCTAAAGTCACCCTGTACGGAGCGCGCTGAGTCCAACCCGGGGCTGGCCAGAATTGCCTGAAGGCAAAGTCGGGAGGAACGCCAGGCAGGGACGGGCTGAATTTCAGGGAACCATCCTGTTTCACAGTCGGCCCGGCGTTCCCCTCGAGGAGCGCGGCGAATCGTGGCCTGGCGTCTTTATCATTTCGCCAGGTTCCTGGGCGACCTCTTTCTCAGCGTGGCCAGCAACACACCGGCGGACTTGGGAGCGCCCACGGCCTTGTTAAACACGATGTCTTTCGCGCTTACCTCTTTACCGTAAAGCTTCTTGTTGGCGTCGTTGTCGGGACGGAGTGTGGATCCGGCCAGAGAAATGCCGGCAAACAGTCCGCGGGCTCGGGAGTAGGAGAGTATTTCCGCCCGCAAACTGACGTCGGTTTCCGCGGAGGCGTTCCGCCCCACCGGCCCGGCGGCCGCCGAAACATCCCCGCCGAGTTTCACCTTGCTGCTCAGGATGCTCGAAGCCGATTTCGGACTCATCAGCAACAGGACAAAGTCAGTCGCCTGCCCACCCAGCTGCAAACCGAAACTGCCGCCCTCCAGCGCCATCATTGTGGGGGCACTCCAGGGGCCATGAAAATTCTTGCCGCTTCGGCACGTCATTACACCCCGGCCGTAGCTGCCCCCAATCCCGAAGGCAAATTTGAGCACCGAAGGCAACACCACAACACAGTCGGCCTTATCGATGACGTCCTGCGGCACATTGTCGGGAATATTCATGATCTCCGTGATGACTTTTCCCGCGTTCGCTACCCGCTCCTCTTCTTTATCCTGACCCAGAGCGGGCGCCACCAGCAGAGCCAGCAAACCGAAACCTAAAATGATCTTCTTCATAATATGCGTTCCTCAATTCACGCTTTCTGGTCGAGCGATAACGTCGATGCGCCGCGCCCCACGAGCCGACAAAGACGCCGCAATGATAACAAATGTCCGCACCATGGCCCGGCAAGCGCAAGGCTCGATGCTCAGGCGTCAATTGTGGTGGGTTTCTTTCGCGCCCTTCAACGATTGTTTGCCGCTTTTGGGGCCGGGGTCCCAAAGTAAAAACAGGTGGCCTCTCAGAGGGCCGCCTGCTACTGGTCTTTACATGGACTTGGTGAGCGCGGATGGACTCGAACCATCGACCCATGCCTTAAAAGGGCATTGCTCTGCCAACTGAGCTACGCGCCCACACTCTTCCAATTTATCACAGCAGTTAGACCATGACTTCGTCACCTGCCACCACGCATACGATCAGGTGGGCTAGTCTCCGACGCGAAGTTCGGCCTCCCCAGCAACGTCCGGAATCATAATGTGGAGTGCGTGCTGGGTCGCGTCATACGAAGTCTGGAGCGGAGACGCATTGTTGGAGAGCTTCGCGTTGGCCTTCGCCGACGGCCGGTCGTAAATCACAACCTCCAGCGTCTTCCACCAGGGCGCATATGTTCCCTGGCGTGCTCCGAAGTTTACGCGCACCGACTTTCCGTCGGACTGGCAGGTAAATGCCTGACGCAGAAACTCGCCGTGCTGGTAGCGGAGAGTGTGGCCGTCATCGAGATACAGCGAGCCACGGCACGGCTGGCCGGGATAGACCCGCAGTTCCAGCGGGCCATTGGGAGTTTCATCGGTACTCTGAACCAGTGGCTGCAGCGGCAGGATGCTTCCTCCACGGACGTACACCGGCAGCGTGTCCAGCGTGGGATGAATGAAAGGCCGGAATGGATACGGGGTTCCCGGTCCGTTTTTGGCGATGTCGTTGGAAATTTGCACAATGGATGGTTCTGGCGGGGGAATCGGCGTCCTGAGCCCGGTCCAGAAATCATACCAATCACCCTTCGGGAACGAGACCACGTAGTTGTCGAGCATCTCGGCGAATGGCGGCGGAGCGACCAGCAGGCTCGGTCCCAGCAGAAATTCCGTATCGAGATTGCCGAACCCATTCGAAGGCGGCGTGAAAACTTCCGGGAACTCGAGAAAAATGGGACGCACCATGGGGAGTCCGGTGCGCGAGGACTCTTCGGCGAGACTGTAAATGTAAGGCAGGAGGCGGTAGCGGGTTTCAATGTAGCGCCGGCGAATCGCTTCGTGCTCCGGACCGTGCACCCAGACTTCCTGCATCAGCGATCCCTTTGTGGTGTGGTCGCGGAAGAGCGGATTGAACGCCCCAATTTCAATCCAGCGCGTCAGCAGGTCGGGCTCCGGAGAACCGTTGAATCCGCCGATGTCGTTACCCACAAAAGAAATTCCGCTGAGGCCAAGATTGAGCAGCTGCTGGGTGCCCATGCGGAGACCATTCCAGGTGGCGGAATTGTCGCCGGTCCAGGTGAAGCCGTAGCGTTGTCCGCCCGCGAAAGTCGCGCGGGTAAGGACAAAGGGGCGTTCGTCGGGGCGCAGCTTCAGCAGGCCGTCGTAGGTGGCGCGGGCGTTTTCCAGTCCGACGATGTTGTGAATCTCAGCGTGAGTCGCGTCGCGCGCGGCGAAACCCGGTTCCTCGATGCGATGAATATTGTCGAGAGGCATGGTCTTGCCGGGTCCATCGAAGACCGCGGGCTCATTCATGTCATTCCAGAATCCGGCTACGCCATCTTTAACGAAGTCCTTGTACAGGCCGCCCCACCAGGCGCGCGTCTGGGCGCGGGTGAAGTCAGGAAAGACCGCCGGGCCCGGCCAGACGACGCCCACGTACTCGCTGCCGTCGGCCTTCTTCACAAAGTTGTTGCCCGCCTCTCCGGAATCATAAGGCGCGTAGCCCTGGTTGGCCACGCGAGCAATATGCAGATCGGTAATCAAAACGAGGTGGAAGTTTTGTTTGCGCAGGTCTGAGACCAGCCCGGGAAAATCAGGGAAGGTTTTGTCATCCACGGTGAACGGCCGATTCCTGTCCTGATAGTCGATATCAAGGTAGAGCACATCGGAGGGAATTTTGTCGGCGCGCATGCGGTCAGCAATTTCCCGTATCTGGGATTCCGGCGTGTAGCTGTAGCGTGACTGCTGAAAGCCGAGGGACCAGAGCGGGGGGAGCGGATGGGTCCCGGTGAGGTAAGCATAGCCCTCGACCACCTGCTTGGGAGTCTGTCCGCAGAGCAGGTAATAGTCGAGCGGCCCGCCTTCGGCGCCGAAGGAATAGGCATCGCGCGCCTGCTTCCCGAAATCGAACCAGGTGCGCCATGTGTTGTCGAGAAACAATCCATAGCTGCGGCCGCCGCCGATTCCCAAGAAGAACGGGATGCTCTTATAAATGGGATCGATTGCTTCCTGCGGGCCGATGTCGGTATTCCACAGGGTGTAGGCCTGATTTTTGCGGTCGAATGTGCCCGCTTTGTCGCCCAATCCGAAATAGTGTTCGTCGCCCGGCATGGTCTTGTGGACGGAGAAGCCCCCCAACTGGAACGTCGTGGAGCGGCCAACCGCGTCGGCCGAGATGATGTTGCCGGCGAGATCGCGAACCACCAGTCGCAGCGGAGTGCGCTCAACCCGGACATCGAGCGCTGCAGTGCGGAAGCCGACGGACGCGGCATCCTGCGTCGCCTTCACAGCAACAGATCTGCCGCGCGGCCCGGAAAGGACAGCCCATGACGCGTCCTCCGGAAATTTACTTCCCAGGGTTATTTGTACCCGGATGATATCGTCCCGCAGAGCAGTGATACGCAAACTCGCCGGGCCCGCCTTAACGTCAATGCCGTCGCGCCGCGGCTGCGAACTGGTCACAGCCTCAATCGTAATGGCCGGCTGTGACGCCTCGCGGGTCCGCGCCTGGGCGGGAATTAGTGCGATGGCAACCCAGAAACAAAAAGTAAGAACTTTGCCAGATGATTGCATCACGGTTCTCTCCGCAGAGGGTGGCGTTCGCACCCTGACTCTAGTGTGCCTTGCTGATGAAATGAATGACAATTTTCTCATGAGGATTCAGTTCAGAGGTGCTCGCCGGAATGGTGAGGTTCATTCTGGCGCTGTCCGCATCAATCTTTACCAGTTCAGCGCCCTCGACCGATGCCACCTGGGCCGCATTCCGTACTCCAATTTCATACTGTCTGCCTTGGGCGCCGGAAACCTCAAGGGTGAGAGTGTCGCGCGCCGGGGCCCATGATTCGGACAGCACCCGCAAACCCTGGCTGGCGCTTCCCAAGGCCGGCAACACCGGCGAAATGCTTAGGCCGAAATCGTCCCTGATGCGAAGGCGCAACCTGGTCTCTCCGGATGCGACGGGGAATTTCACGCCGACGTGCTGGTCCACATCGCTCTTATTCACCTGGAAAGGCACTTTCCTGCCGTTCACTTCCGCGCCGAGAATCTGCGCCCGCAGGCTGAGCGCGGGAGAAAATTCCAGGCTGCAATCGCCACTGCCGTTCCGGGTCACAACCAGCGAAATTTCATTGGCGCTTCTTTGGTAAGCCAGTCGCAAAGCACACTGCCCGACGCGCACATGGTCCAGCGTGAACCCGCTCCAATTCGCCGGAACATGTGGCGCCAGGGTAACTCGGCGCGCACCGGCATCGGTCTGCAAACCAAAAAGTCCGCGCAGCAGCGGGCTGATCACCATGGCCGCGGACCAGATCTGTTGCGGAGAACTGGTAGAGAGAGGCTGATAGTAGTCGCCCGAGAGCACTTCGGTGACGTGGCCCAGCGACCCGTCGAGCGCCAGTTCAGCATTGGCCATAAGATTGGTAAAGCCGGGCA
>DATGYF010000195.1:0-1693 GCA_035298145.1 Terriglobales bacterium
GTGTGATTGATGCCGACGCGCTGGCCCGTGTTCTTGTCCTGATTGATGGCTGCGGCCAGCTTGCCTTGCGGATCGACGACGAAGGGGAGCTCCACTTTGTGGTCGGCGGCAAATTTCTCCGCAAAACCGCGCAGGGTCGGCGGCGTGATCTCCGGCTGATGCTGGAAGATATAGTCGCGAAACTCGTTGCCCAGCTCCTTCGATTGGGTATCGAAATAGCGGGCAATGATAGCGGCGTCGTACGACCAGTTATGCATGGGCAGCGGGAAATCGTGGCGCACCACGGGGATCTTGTAAGTGCGGGCAGCCTCTTCCACCAACGGAGCCGCGCGGCGGCAGTCCGGGCATTGCAGGTCTTCAAAAACCACCAGGGCAACCTGGGCCCCTTTGGGCGGACGCAGGGCCGGATCGACGTTCTGGGCTGAAGCCAGCGAAGCCACCAGCAGAAAGGCCAGGGCAAAAACGGTGTAGTGGGTAGTCATAAATTATTTGGATGCAGGGTTTGGCCACTAGTTAGTGTCTTAGTCATTCTACGGTAACCATGGCTCGCCCCAAAAGCCCAAACCACTAGGGACACTAAGGTGCACGAAGGCACGCCTCAAAGCAGGCGCAACTGGCGCCGTTCCAGGCCGAGCAGTTTTTCCTTGATGGGCAGTCCGCCGCCGTAGCCGGTAAGCTTGCCATTGCTGCCGATGACGCGATGGCAGGGAATCACAATTGGAATTGGATTGGAGCCGTTGGCCAGACCCACCGCGCGTGAGGCGTTGGGATTGCCGATCCGGCGGGCGAGTTCGCCGTAGGAGATGGTCTCCCCGTAGGGGATTTCGCACAAACGCTTCCAGACCGCCAGCTGAAACGGCGTGCCCTGAGGCGCAAGCGGCAGGTCGAAGGCTTGCAGTTCACCGGCGAAGTAGGCACGCAGCTGACGAACAGCTTCGCCCAGGCGTTCCACACTTTCACGCCACTGCGGATCGGATCGAACTGGATTTCTCTCGTTGACAAAACCTATGCGCCGCAGGCCGGTGTTGTCAGCCACGAGCATCAACGGCCCGATTGGACTCTCCATCCGAATATAGCTGACGCCTGCGGTTTCCGTCATCATTGCTGCATCCAACATTTAACCACAGAGGACGCAGAGGACACGGAGAAAGGCTCCGCCGGGTGGCTGGAATTTAGATTATCGCGGCCTGCTCGCGCCGCCTGGACTGGATTTCGATAAACACGTGTACCAGGGATACCGCCGCCGGAGTGACGCCGGGAATGCGGGAGGCATGACCCAGAGTGCGGGGGCGAACCTTGATCAGCGTTTCCTGTATTTCGCGCGAGAGGCCACTGACCGAACCATAGTCGAACCATTGCGGAATGGTATGCTGCTCGGCCTTCTTGAGGCGCTCGATGGCGCGCTGCTGCTGCAAGAGGTAGCCGGCGTACTTGATCTCAGTCTCGACCGACTTGAGTTCGTTGCGGATGGCTGAAGAAATGCCGGCCACGGATTGGCGCGGATTTTCACGGATTTCTTCTTCGAAAAAGTTCGGGGCGAGTTCCCGGAGCACGGGGAGCAGGCGCTCAATGGTGATTTCGGGGCGCTTGAGTAATTGCGCCAGGCTTTGGCCTATGGCGGACGTCCAGTCGTTGGTCGTGGGCTGTCGGTCGGCGGCTGTTGCCGAGCCTTGCTCGGCCTGACCGGGTCGGA
>DATGYF010000196.1:0-1953 GCA_035298145.1 Terriglobales bacterium
CGTTTTGCCTCGGTCTATCTGGACTTCAAGGACGTGCAGGAGTTCATGGCCGAGCTGAAGGACTTGTTGAAGACGAAAGAAGCGCCGGAAGCGCGCAGCAAAGGCGCGGTTAAGAGTTAGGTGTTAAGTAGCGCCGGCATCTTGCCGGCTGTCCCGAGGGCATCCTGCCCTCGGCGTTTGAGCTTCCACAGTGCGGGCGAGACGCCCCCACGACAGCCGGCGGGACGCCGGCGCTACAAAGATCAATATGGCTCACAAAGTCACACTCATTCCCGGCGACGGCATCGGCCCCGAAGTTATGCAGGCCACGGTGCGCATTCTTGAAGCCACCGGGGTGAAGTTCGACTGGGAAATCTTTCAGGTGGGGGCGGAGGCGTTTGCCAAGTACAACGAATACATTCCCAAGGAACTGATCGAATCCATCGAACGCACCCGGGTGGGACTGAAAGGGCCGGTGACTACGCCCGTGGGCGGAGGCTTTGCCAGTATCAACGTTGCCCTGCGCAAGAAATTCGAGCTCTACGCCAACTTCCGGCCCATTCAGAACCTTCCCCATATTCCGACCCGGTACCCCGGCGTAGATCTCATCATCGTCCGGGAAAATACCGAAAGCCTTTATTCCGGGATCGAACATGAAGTGGTGCCCGGCGTGGTCGAGAGCCTGAAGATAATCACCGAAAAGGCGTCCACCCGCATCGCCCGCTTCGCGTTTGAATATTCCCGCAAGAACCATCGTAAGAAGATTCACGCCATCCACAAAGCCAACATCATGAAGCTCTCGGATGGCCTGTTTCTGCGCTGCTGCCGCGACGTGGCCAGGGAGTACCCCGAGATCACCTACGGCGAGCACATCGTGGACAACACCTGCATGCAGCTGGTGATGAATCCTTATCAGTACGATGTAATGGTCATGGAAAATCTCTACGGCGACATTATTTCCGATCTCTGCGCCGCGTTTGTGGGCGGGCTTGGGTTCGTGCCCAGCGCCAACCTGGGCGATTCCTGCGCCATCTTCGAAGCGGTGCACGGATCAGCGCCTGACATCGCCGGAAAAAATCTGGCCAACCCGACGGCGGTCATCCGCTCTGCCCAGTTGATGCTGCGACACCTCGGTGAACACCACGCGGCCGACATGATTCACGACGGCCTGGAAAAGGTCTATCGCACCGAAGACAAACGGACTCGCGATGTGGGCGGAAAAGCCGGGACGTCGGAGTTCGCCGATTCTATTATTCAGTTCATGGCAACCAGCACGCACGTTCCCAAGCAGGCCGAATCGTCTCACGCGTAACTTTATGAACTCAGGCAAGGATCTCTGGCCGAAAGCCGTCTGGCTCCTCATTGCGGCCGTCGCCTTCGCCACACCCGCAACTTCGCAGAATCTCAAAGTCACACTTTTGGGGACGGGCGCTCCCCGCCCGGTGATGGAGCGTTTCGGCCCCAGCATCCTGGTGGAGGCGGGAAAGGAAAAGCTGCTGTTCGATTGCGGGCGTGGCGCTACCATACGCCTCTATCAGCTCAAGATCCCATTCGATGACCTCAACGCCTTGTTTCTGACTCACCTGCACTCCGATCACATTGTCGGAATTTCTGACTTTTATTTGACCGGATGGATCCTGGGCAGGAGCACGCCCCTGCGGGTCTGGGGACCGGCGGGCACGGCGGACATGATGTCGCACCTGGAGCAGGCCTACCAGTTCGATATCCATGTGCGACGTGATGTCGATGAGATGCTTCCCGCTCCGGGCGTGGTCGTCGTGGCCAAAGACATCGAGCAAGGGGTGGTTTATCAGAGCGGCGATCTGAAGGTCGCTGCTTTTACCGTGGACCACGCGCCCATCAAACCTGCGTTCGGCTACCGCGTCGATTATGGCGGGCACTCCGTCGTGCTCTCCGGCGATACCCGCTACAGTGAGAATCTGATCCACTTCGCCAAGGGCGCGGATGTGCTGA
>DATGYF010000197.1:0-2388 GCA_035298145.1 Terriglobales bacterium
GAACCAGAAGACCTTCGCGGATCAGCCATTCGTTGATGGCAAATCCACCATCCAAACGTTGGGCTCCGTGGTCTGAGACCACCAGGACGATGGTTTCATCATCCAGCAATTCGAGGACGCTGCCGATCTGCTCATCGAGCACACGGTAGTATTCAGGAATCGCATCCTGATAAGGATTGTCAGGCTCGAACTGCACGTGGCGGGGGTCGAAATAGTTCCAGAAGCCGTGTTGCATGCGGTCGAGACCGATATCGACAAAGTGGAAGTAGTCCCACTCCTGTTCGGTCAGCAACCAGCGCACCACCGCCCACTGCTTGCCGCACATGTTGAAGATCTCTTGCTTGAGCCAGTCTTTTTTATCGGTGCGAAAATTTTTTACATCGACCGGATACTCTCCCACCAGCTCGTTGATCTGCGCTTTGAGGGATGGCGGATAGGTGAAATCGTTCTTCACCGTGTCCGGCGTAAGAAAGCAGCCAATGCTGATGCCATTCACCTTGCGGGGGGGATAGTTTGGCGGCACTCCCACGATGATTGACTTCTTCCCTTCACGCGCCAGCTGGTCCCAGATCGCCAGCGCCTTGATTGACGCCGAGTTGGCGAAGGCCAGTTGGTCGTAAGAATGGTCGGAGCGATTGCGGAATCCATAGACGCCGAGCGAACCTGGGTCCTGGCTGGTGCTCATGCACATCCAGGCGGGGACCGTGATGGGCGGGACCACGCTCTCCAGGCGTCCGTAAACTCCCAGGTCCATCAGGCGGCGCAGGTTCACCAGGCGCTCATCGCCAAAGACGATTTCGGGTGCGGCGCAGTCGAGGCCGAGTACGCAGATTTTCATGTCGTCAGAGTCGCTTTGGTCACAGTAGCGACGCGCCTTCCATAGTGCCGGGCCTGGCCACTCCGAGATAGTTCAAGATGGTGGGCGCCAGATCGATAATTCGCCCATGATTGTGCATTGCTGCTCGATTCATGAACAAAATGCCTGGAACTGATTCCGGATCGACAATGTGGTCTCCGCTCCAGCGGCGCATATTGTCTTCCAGCACGGAATGGGCAAAACCGCCCACCGCACTTTCCCACGAAACCCGGAAGCCGCGATGAAAATTTACCAGCAAGTCCGGCGAATTCTCCACAAACGCCCCCGAGTATAACTCTTCACGGCGCGACACACTGCGAATGGCCGGGCGCTGCGTGTGCGCGTCGGGAAAATCAGCCAGGCCGGTCTGAATCGCATTGCGCACCCGTTCGGCTTCGCTTCCCTCTTCCAGAATTCCTCCACCCTCGCGCCCCTTGAAGTTCAAATAAATGCCGCCCAAGCCAACCGCGTAGGCGTAGGTCTTCGACCAGTCAACTGCGGCAAATCCCTTGCCCATGTCCCCGCCCGGTTTGCCACCGTCCTTAAGCGCCATCAGCCCGTTCTGACACAACCAGGTATTTGTATCGAAAGCGCGCCGGAAAGTTCCGAAGCCGTGATCGGAAAGCACGATCAGCAGGGTGCTCTCGTCCACCTTGTCGAATACCGAGGTAAGTAATCCGTCGCAACGCCGGTAATGTTCTTCGATCCGGGTGGCAAGTTCGGGCGAGAGGTCAGGCTCAAAGCCAGGATGTTCACGATCGCGGAAACGCCACAGCATGTGCTGCACCCGGTCGGGCGTGTCGAACAGCATGAAGAACAGGCCTTCGCTGAAGCGGTCGAGTTCAAAACGCATCGTGCGCTCGCGCTCCGCCAGCACCAGTTCACAGTGCTGCAGGTACGCCGCTTCATCCAGGCGGCCATTGTTAAGGCCGTTATGATCTTCCGCCATGCCCAGGGTCGAGAACAGGCCAATCTTGTCAGCCAATTCTCGAGCGTAGTCCGGCGGAGCCGAAACTGGAAACATGGGAGCCGCCGGATCGAAGTTGACGGCGGAAACATAAAACTCGAGATGCGGCTCCAGTTGCCGGACATAAAAGCGCGCGATTCCGGTCACCGATTGCAGCATGGAGAACTTGAATTTGAACCTTACCCAGTCGCTCCAGCCTTTTTCTGGAACTTCAATCCTGGCGGGTGTGCCACCAGTTTGAAACACCAGCCTGCGCGCCGCCTTGTCCACGTGGACCCGCACCTCGCAGGAAGTATCGGCCACCGGCGAAACCCTGGTGTTGCGCGGCCCGATCACGCGCGTTGTAATCTCAGCCCCATTGTCGAGAAAAATGAGCTGCTCGTTCTCCTGCGCGACCACGGCTCGGTCCTGGGTGTAGAAGGTGCCCTTACTCTGACTGCCGCGCAGGTCTGGCACCCCCACTCCGGCCAGCATGCGGCCCTGCACAGCTTCGGGAGGGAAAGTGCATGGACAACGCAGGATGGTGCACGGAATGCCCGCCGCCGAAAGCGTCTGCCACACCGGC
>DATGYF010000198.1:0-3001 GCA_035298145.1 Terriglobales bacterium
GCTTTGCCGATCCAACCGCTGGCGTCGGCTATGCCTACGTGACGAGCCAGATGGGGACACGATTAACAGGAGACCCGCGGGATGTGGCGCTCAGAGACGCACTCTACTCCGCTATTCCGGGTTTGCCGGGCGCCGTGGAAATACGAGTTGCATAGCGACTGAAACGTCCTTTGAGGTCTTCTGATATTATCGGCCACTCGGATACTGAGCCGAAGGGATTTTCCTTTCCGCACGAAACAGACGTAACCGTGCAAACGGCCTAGCTGCTGGGCTTATCTGTGCCAAAAGGACTTTTCTAACAATATCGAACCTACGGTTTTCGCTTTAAGTGGTTGGGCTGTAGCTCAAAAGAGAAGGGAATTGAGAGTACGTTCGGATGGTTGCAAGCCCCCGCAACCAAAGAACTCATTCATCATAAGGGCTCCCGATTGCACCGTCGGAGCCTTTTTTCTTTGACTGCACTAAGCCGACAGATGGTTAGGTGTCTTGACCTTTGCTACGGACTGCTCGAATCGATTGCAAGACCTGCTTTTCGCGCGGCTTTGACATTTGGAGAGGTGCATGGTTTGGATTGAATGGAGTATCCAGGCGTGGTGAAGTGAGTAAACGATTGCTGCCTCTGCGCTATAATTCAGCGCGTCATCCTGTAAATTCCTGGCCAACAACCATGCGCTACGGCGGCTCAGGACAGGACGCGCATCCAGCAGGAGGAATCCCATGGCCGATTCCCGGAAGGTTTCTCGCAGAGAGTTCGTGACGTCGGCGATGTCAGTCGCCGCGATCTCCTCACTTCCATCCCAGCCGGTTTTCGCCGGCCTGAACCAACCCAAGTCACCCGCGGCCGCGATGCAACCCGGGGAGGCCGCTCTCACCGACAGCCCATCCTGGAAAGACCAGGGTATAGAGAATCTAGCCAAGTCTCCGTTTGCCAAGTTACACGACATTCCGGTTCGCGCCGTGACCGTTCCCAGCGGTTTCTGGGCTGGCCGTCGCGAGATCAATGTGACCAAGAGCATCCCGACCATGCACGATCTGCTGGAGGCGAATGGGCGGATGAACAATTTCCGGCGTCTGGTGGGCAAGAGCGACGCCAAACAGATCGGGCCCGTGTTCTCCGATTCTGATCCTTACAAATGGGCTGAGGCGGTGGGCTTTGCGCTTCAGACCCGAGATTATCCCCATCTTCGTGCCGCCACCGCCAAGCTGATCGACGAAATCGTCGCCGTGCAGGAGCCCAGCGGCTACATCAACACTTATTACCAGAACGATCGCATTCCCCTGCGCATGACACCGGAGACCCAGTCCACCGGCCACGAGCTCTATTGTCTCGGGCACATGCTGCAGGCCGCGATTGCCTATTACCGCGGCACTGGCGACCGCAAGCTGCTGGATGCCGGCATCCGCTTCGTCAACGACTTCCTTATTCCTAACTATGGTCCCGCGCCCAGGAAGCCGATCGTTTCCGGTCACCCGGAGATCGAACTCGCTCTGATCGAGCTTTACCGGATCACTGGGGACAAGCGCCAACTCGATCTCGCTGGATACATTCTGCAGGGAGACGAGCGCGCAAAGTTTTCCGAACGCCGCACCATCTACATGTTCAGCGGTACCCCCTTCACGGCGCGCACCAAACTGCAAGGTCACGCGGTGCGCGCCATGTACGCCTGCTGCGGCGCGACCGACTATTACCTCGAAACCGGCGATCCCGCCTACTGGAAGACGTTGACAACCCTGTGGGAAGACCTGTCGCAACGCCAGATGTACATTTCCGGAGGCGTGGGGGCGCGCGCCGAGGACGAAGCCTTTGGCGAAGCCTACGAATTGCCCAATGCGCGGGCTTATGGCGAAAGCTGCGCTGCCATCGGCAACATGATGTGGAACTGGCGCATGCTGGCTGCCAGCGGCGAGGCCAAGCATGCCGACATCATCGAACGCGCGCTCTACAACGGAATTAATTCCGGGATGTCACTCGACGGTACACTCTATTGTTATCGAAATCCGCTGGCCTTCGATCCTTCCGGCGGGGACAAGATTCGCAATGACTGGTATGACGTCACCTGCTGTCCCCCTAATCTCGAGCGCACCTTCGCCTCACTCCCGGGATATTTCTACAGCACCAGCAGAGACGGCATTTACCTGCATCTCTACAACGATTCCGAACTTGATTGGCACCTGGAAAACGGCACCGGCCTGAAGGTGGCACAAAAAACAAACTATCCCTGGGACGGACAGGTAGAGATCACCGTGGCCCCGGCACAGCCGTCCGATTTCACTTTCCATCTTCGGATTCCGGGCTGGGCGAATAGCGCGCAGGTCTCGGTGAATAACAGGTCCATTTCCGGCATTAAACCCGGGCAGTATTTACCGATTGAGCGCAAGTGGTCTGCCGGGGACGTGATTCGCCTGCACATGGAAATGCCGCCACAGGTGATCCAGGCGAACCCCCGAGTGATTGATGACGCTGGACGAGTGGCGGTGCAGCGCGGTCCGCTGGTTTATTGCCTGGAAGAGCTTGATCAGCCAGACGGCGTCTCACTGGTTAACGTGGCCCTTGATCTAGCCAATCAGGAAGAGGAAAAATTTCAAAGTCAACTCCAGGCAGACTTACTCGGAGGAGTGGTTGTGCTTCGCCATGCCGGGCGAGCCTTTGACAATGACACCGGTGACAAGACCCTTTATTCGACCTACAGTGGGGCGAAGACCACGAGTCGCAGGATTCCGCTGACCTTCATTCCCTATTACGCCTGGGCCAATCGCCAGGCAACATCGATGCAGGTTTGGACTCCGCTTTACAAGGCCTGATTCTTAGAGCTATAAGAAAAACAAAACCGGTTTGCAGATGCAGCGTTGAGACACGTTGCTCTGGTACTCAACTGCAGCTCGAAGAGGGCGGCTTCGCCGGAGTGGCGCCATGAAGGAAATGACCGCCAATGACGACTGCGAACGGTTCCGGACCGGCGCAGCGAAGTACGCCGCCTACCTTGAGACGCCCGAGGGCCGA
>DATGYF010000199.1:0-3274 GCA_035298145.1 Terriglobales bacterium
GTGCCGGAGTTCGTCAACGCGACCTGTCCAAAGTGCGGTGGCCCCGCCCGGCGCGAAACCGACACCATGGACACCTTCGTGGATTCGTCCTGGTATTTCTACCGCTACACCGATGCGCGCAACGACCAGGCGCCATTCGATAGCGAGAGAGCTGGATACTGGTTCGGGGATCGGGGCATCGACCAGTACATCGGCGGAGTCGAGCACGCCATCCTGCACCTGATCTATTCGCGCTTCTGGACCAAGTTCATGCGCGACATGGGATTGATCAGGAATGATGAACCTGCCGAGCGCCTGTTCACCCAGGGCATGATCATCAAGGCTGGGGCCAAGATGTCCAAAAGCCTGGGCAACGTGGTTTCGCCGGACGATATGGTCGAGCGCTACGGCGCCGACAGCACGCGAATGTACACACTGTTTGCCACATCTCCCGATCGCGAGCTCGACTGGCAGGACGAAGGCGTGGAAGGCATCGAACGATTTCTGTCCCGGGTGTACAGGTTCGCGGCCCGCAACGCCCGCCCGAGCGACCCGGGGTGGAACAAGCCCTTACCGGAAAATTTGGATCCCTCAGCCCGGGGCCTGCAGCGCAAGTTGCATCAGACCATCAAACGCGTCAGCGATGACTTCCAGGGCCGGTGGCACTTCAATACCAGCATCGCCGCCATCATGGAATTGGTTAACGAACTGTACGCCCTCGAAACTCGCGTTGAAAATGTGCCCGCGGGCGACTCGCCCGCGAAGGCTGTCCCAGTCTCCCTGCTGGCGGATATCCAGCGCACCCTGGCCCTGCTACTGGCCCCCTTCGCTCCTTACCTGGCGCACGAACTTTGGGAAATGTTGGGAGAGAAGGGAAGCCTGCTGCGTGCTCCCTGGCCAGAGTACGATCCCGCGCTGGCCAAGGAAGAAGAAATCGAACTTCCGGTACAGGTCAACGGCAAGCTGCGCAGCCGCATTGTGGTCCCCGCGGATGCCGCTGACGATCTGGTCCGTGAGCGCGCCCTCGCGGATGAAAAAATCGTCACGTTGGTTGACGGCAAGCAGATTGTGAAGGTGATCGTAGTGACCGGAAAACTGGTGAATATCGTGGTGCGCTGAATCGGCCGGCGCAGAAAAAAGGCGGGCTCTGCCCGCCTGTGTTCCTTACAATGCGTGCTGCTCTAGCTTGCCGGTTTGAACTGCAAACCTTCCTTCTGTTTGCCAAAGTCAATTTCCTGCAGGATCTTGGCCTGACTGTTGCCAGCAGGTTCGGTCACGACCGCATCGTATCCTGAGGTGTACCCGACCAGCTTGGCCGAAGTCGTTGCCACCGTCTTCTTGTTTTGCAGAATGTCCACGTTCACGGTCGGCCCGGCGCCATTCCACTGCACTTTGTAATTACCCGGTTCCAGCTGGGTCGATCCAATCCGCACTGGATCGAAGAGCTTGAGGTTGCCTTGATTCTTGTCCCTGGCAAATGAGCTGGCAGGCAACAGCAACAGGCCGGCCAGCGCCGCTCCGCCCAGATACTTCATATATTTCATGATCTTTCTCCTAAGATTGTGTGGCCATCATTGAATAAGGGTAAGGAGATGCACATCCTCGCCCGGGATAAAAAATAGAAGCTACTGAGAATGATGCGCCGGCGCCGCCGCAGGGTTGCTGTAAAGATCTGTGATGTATGCAACTCGAGTCTTGCCATCGCAGGGTTTGAGTTATCCTGAAACGGATGAAGCAACGTTCACCCACGCTGGAAGGTTTTCAGATCATGTTTCGGGTGCCCCTGCTCGGGCTGGCCGAAATTGCATGGCGATGGAGCTTCGGCCTGGCGGCGGCGGCGGTGCTCCTGTTTTCACTCCGCGAATACCTGGCCACGCTGCCGGTCACAGCGGGAGACATGTTGCTTCTGCGCACCGGGCAGCCCTTCCTGATCTTGCATGTCCTTTCCCGCATCTTTCAGGGAAGCGCACCGCGCGCCGTGGCTGCCTTCGCGGTGCTCGTGCCGGCACTGGGACTGGCGTGGATCGTTATCGCCTCCCTCGGTCGCGCCGCCACTCTCAAGACCCTGATTGAATACTTCCGCGGTTCTCATGGTCGTGTACGCCTGGCCTCGCTCCTGGCGCTGAATTCCCTGCGCGCCGTAACATTCCTGGCCGCACTTGTTGGCGTTGTGGGCGCGCTGCTGGCAGCTCGGGCGGCAGCCTCATCGTCGGGCGATCCTTCCCCGGGAAGCGCGCTGCTGATTTTCTGGATGCTAATCATGCTGGTTGGACTGGCATGCTCGCTGTTGAATTGGTATCTCTCGCTGGCGGCGATTTTTGTGGTCAGGGACGGAGCGTCCACATCCGCAGCCCTGGCCGCGGCCATCGACCTTTGCCGCTCCCGAACAGTTTCGATGGCCGCCGCTCTCACCTGGTTCGGCGTGGCCCATACCGCAATGTTTGTGGTAGCCAGTTTCGCGGCTGCGGTCCCCCTGGGTCTTTCGGAGGTGCTTCCTGGGGGCGTGGTACTCGGCGGCCTGCTGCTGGTCACCCTGCTCTATTTTGCTGCCGTAGATTTTCTCTACGTTGGCCGCCTGGCCGCCTATGTGTTCATGATCGAACCACCTGTCGTATTGCCGCTCCCTGCATCGGACGACGATATCCTCAGCGACATCCCCGGCCTTCCGATGCTGGGAACAGAGAACTAGAAACCAGCAACTGATGACACCATGTCCTGATGAACCACATCAGATTTGCAAAACCAGGCTTCTCTGGCCACACCAGGTTCTGATGGCAGCCGGGTTCCCCCTTTACACGCACCTCGCAATCTGAGAAACTCGTCCGTGGAAACCCAATCCATCGTAGTCCTCGATTTCGGGGCGCAGTATTCGCAACTCATCGCGCGCCGCATCCGTGAACAAAATGTTTTCTCGGTAGTGCTCCCCTGCACGGCCACGCTGGAAGAAATTCGCAGCTACTCCCCCGTGGGGATTATTCTTTCCGGCGGCCCGTCATCGGTTTATGACGCGGACGCGCCGCCCGCCGACCCGCGCGTGCTGCAGCTGGGCTTGCCCGTGCTGGGCATCTGCTATGGACTGCAGTTCATGGTGCACACCCTCGGCGGCAAAGTACGGGCCGCCGACAAACGCGAGTACGGTCACGCGGACGTGCAAATCCAGAACGGTTCTCGCCTCTTCGAAGGCCTCCCCGCCAGGCTCTCCGTGTGGATGTCGCACGGCGACGAAGCGGTAGAGCTGCCCGCCGGCTTTCACCTGGTGGCAAGTTCTCCCAGTGCCGTGGCCGCCATCGAGGCT
>DATGYF010000200.1:0-4878 GCA_035298145.1 Terriglobales bacterium
ACCTTGCCATCCAGGCTGGTGATGTAGAATTTCTCGTTGTACTTCTCGTCGATCACCCGCTTGAACTCGGCGGGGACTTTGAGCCGTCCCTTTTCGTCCACGCGAGTTGGGTGATTGCCGCGAAACATGTGTTCTGCCCCTCAGGGCGGGTAAACTTTGTAAAGCGAGTGCTGCTACAGCGAGGGAGGTTAAAACGGCCAAAATGCCGGTGATTTCTGGTTCGTTCGGGCTGTTTTTTGGGGTGTCAGCTGCAAAATCCACTGGCGCCTCTCAAAGTTTCACTGCTGCCCACGACCACTACCGTCTGGACCACTTTCTACCACATTTGTCCACATCCTACGCCTAAAGCATTTGTTGTCAACAAGAAAGTTATTGGTCGCTATGGGGAGACATGAGGTCTTTTCGAAAGCGCGATTAGTTGTGGCTAACTGAATTGGTGACCACAATGGGTATGGTTTAGGAATCTGGTTCTGCTGTGGCTACCCGATTGTCTCCGAGTTCAGACAAGTCCATGACAAGTGGAAATCCTGTGGAAATTACTGCTGGCGGGCAAAATGTGTGGCCGCGGGCGACTCGCCCGCGAGTTTTCGCCTCTTCTTACCGGCCCTGCGCCAGACAAAGCAGAGACAGCGGAACATCAATAAATGGCATTGTCTTCAAGGCTGGTGCGGATCATTCCATTCTCAACCGCGATGGAGTAGGCCTTACCGCCGTCGCCCATCCAGGTCTTAAAATCAAAATGAGCGCCGGCGGGAGCGTGATAAGCGGAAATATTGCGGATGCTGAGCGGAACCTTGGGTTTACAAACCTGTGGCGCAGCGGTGACCTGCAGGAAGTAAGCCCCTTTGCCGGACCCGATCACGGTACCCTTTCCATCGGGTTCCACGAGCACTGCAGACTTCTCGTCGATGGCAACTTCGCGCGGCGCCCTCGACCATCCGTCCTCGACCAGGCGCGAAAGGAACACCAGCGTCCGCCCCATGCGGTCGCGTTTGGCGAAGTGGCTGTCGGTGAGCGTATTTTCGAGGTTTGGAGTCTTTATGAAGCCTCGGACCAGCGTCACCCGTTCATGGTAGGGGTTGGGCAGCACGTCGGTTGAAGCAAGGTCGTTGTCGTCTGCCTTGTCTCGCAATGCGCCGTAGGCGAACTCGCTCAGCACGGCGAGGCCGGCACTGGTGCCGCCGGCAGGCTTCCCGCCGGCGATATTCGCATTGATGGCATCCTGCACCGGCGTGCCCTGCCAGAAGTTGACGTAGCGAGACTGATCTCCGCCGGCAATAAAGACCGCTTCGGCATGCCGGACAATATCTGCGACCGCGGGATCCTGGGCTGCATTGCGGTCGGGAATAATGAGCGTGGCCACCGAGTTGACCGGGCACAAGCCTTTGACGTAGGAGTTGTAGTCATCGTCGCCGCGCGCCCGCAGTATCAGAAAATCGCCGCCGTTGGCCTTCTGGCACAACCAGCGAAAGGCCTCGTCAAGGTCAGCGCCACCGCCCATCATCGCCGTGCCGGCTGCCGGAATCGTCGTCCTGTCCGCCTTCTCACCCAGACGAATGTACTGATAGGAAGAAGCCGCTGCCGCGGTGGACAACAGGAGTATGGTCAGGAGAAGACACAGAATCGTGGCCCGGGCACTCTTCGGAGAAACGATTCCTGGGGACATGGGTTTGGCGGACATGCGGCACGGGTCAATTTATCGCTCTCCGGTTCTGTCCGTCCACTATTTCACCGCGCGCTGTGCGGCATGTTGTAACGTGGCCTGAATAGTATGGTCCACCTGGCGCAGTTCGAACAATGGGTGCCGGTCCCGATTGAACGGGTCTTTCTTTTCTTCGCCAATCCCGGCAACCTGCCACGAATCATGCCGCCGCGCACTGGCACTGAACTCGTGCGACTGAAACTGGTGCCGCCTCCCGGGATCACGGAAGAACGCGCAACTATCACGGACCGGCCACCTTTGGCCGGCGCCGGCTCCGAGATTGTTACTTCGTTTCGCCTGGTCCCCTTTCTTCCGTTTCGTGCCCAGTGGATCGCCCTGATTACTGAATTTGAATGGAACCACCATTTTGCCGATGTGCAAAAGAAGGGACCGTTCAAAAGTTTTCATCATCGTCACGAACTAACTGGTGAAACTCGGAACCAGATAAAGGGGACCCTGGTCCGCGACGTGATCGAATACGAAGTGGGATTTGGATGGCTCGGCGAGTTGGCACGGAAGCTTTTCGTCAGCCGGCAGTTGCAGCGGACCTTTGCGTATCGGCAGAAAGCGCTGGAGAAGCTGTTATAGGAAAGATCGTGTAGGGACGGGTCTCCGACCCGTCCGGGCCAAGCAAGGCTCGGCTGGTTCTTGACGTTGGATCTTTGAACCTGGCCCTCATGGCTGAGGGCGAGACGCCCTCAGGACAGCCGGCAGAGCCTGCCCTGAGCGAAGTCGAAGGGATGCCGGCGCTACCAGCCGAGCTGCGCGCTCGGCCTGGACGGGTCGGAGACCCGTGCCCACACATTGTTCTTCTATCGGCTGGGCTCAACCACTACCGCCGTGCCGTAAGCCAGCACTTCCGTGACGCCCTGCATCACTTCGGTGGCATCGTAGCGCGCTCCGACCACCGCGTTTCCGCCGAGCTCAGCGGAGTGCTGCAGCATGAGGTCGAAAGCTTCGGAACGGGTCTTCTCACATAGCTGGGTCAGAAGAGTGATATTGCCGCCGAGAATGGTTTGCAGGCTGGCCCCGATAGTCCCGAAAATCGAGCGGGAGCGCACCACAATGCCGCGCACTACGCCCAGCGTGCGCACCACGCGAAAACCGTCGAGCTCGAATTGCGTGGTCACCATGTTGTGGGCAACCATTCGTCCGGACGTACCGTAGCCTGTGGACATCGTGTTCATCCTGCCTCCTGGAAGTTGTCGTGCCGCTTCGCAGCTACTATAACGATTCCAGCTGCGCTGTAATCACAAATTCGTGTTCTCCAGCGTCGTACTGCACGCGCAGCACATTCGGCTTGCAGCACACCTGGCAATCTTCGACGTAACACTGATTGCGTCCAGCGGACTCGTCCACCGTAGTCTGGTTCCACTCGCCGCAGCCGGCGCATTGGAATCCGCTTTCCATCGTTTCCTCATCTTCAATTTTCCGATGCTGCTTGCCAATTGCATATCAGAAGACCCCTATAATGGCGGTTCGATTCTTCACATGGGGGTTGGGTCAACTGGAGGAATTCATGGTTTCACGACGCCACTTTTTGCAGGCGGGGACAATCACGGCTGGGGCGAGTCTGGCAGCGTTCACATCGCCGCTGTACGCAGAGGACGCGTGTGCCCCCCTGCCGCCCTCGATCGCCATCCTGAAATCGATGAAAGACAAAGCCAGGCCCATCACGGTTGACGAAAGAGCGGCGCGCCAGGAAAAAGCGCGGCAACTCATGGCGGCCAGCCGTCTCGACGCAATTCTTCTGGCCGACGGCACTTCGCTCAACTACTTTGCCGGAGTGCAATGGTGGGGCAGTGAACGCTTGTTCGCCCTGGTGCTGCCGGTGAAGGGTCACCCGCTCTGTATATGCCCGGCATTTGAGGAAGGCCGGGCCCGCGAGTTGCTGGCGAATTCTCCGGAGGGGAAGAACGCCGACGTGCGCACCTGGCAGGAGGACCAGAATCCCTACCACCTTCTGGCGCAGGGATTTACAGACCTGAAAATCTCCACCGGCAGGCTGGGCATGGAGGAATCCGTGCGCTTTGTCTTCAGCGATGCCATCGCCAAAGCCGCACCGCGATTGCAGATAGTCAGCGCAACTCCGGTCACCGCGGGCTGCCGGATGATCAAGAGTCCGCACGAACTTGAGCTGATGCGACTGGCCAATCAGGTCACGCTGACGGCTTATCGCGCTGCACACCAGACATTGCACGACGGAATGCCGCAGGCGGAGCTCGAAAGAATGATCATGGCCGCGTACACTCAACTGGGATTTTCCGGCGAAGTAGATATAGAGATTGCCGAGAACTCATCTTTTCCGCATGGCTCGATTGTGCCGCAGGTGATTCGCGAAGGCACACTGGTCATGCTGGACGACGGCTGTACCGTCGAAGGATATCAATCCGATATCACCCGCACCTTCGTCTTCGGCAAACCTTCAGACAAGATGAAGAGAGTATTTGAGACTGTGCATCGTGCGCAGACCGCCGCACTGAAAGCAGCCCGTCCCGGCGCGGAATGCCAGGCGGTGGATGCAGCCGCGCGGAAAGTAGTCAGCGATGCCGGATTTGGTCCAGACTACAAATTCTTCACCCACCGCGTAGGACACGGAATCGGCATGGACGGCCACGAATGGCCCTATCTGGTGCGCGGCAACAGCACGCCGCTGGCCCGCGGCATGACCTTCAGCGATGAACCGGGCATCTACATCCCGGGCGAATTCGGCGTGCGCCTGGAAGACGACATGCACATCACCGAAGATGGCGCGGAGCTGTTCACGCCACAGAGCCCGTCGCTCGAAGATCCATTCGGGACGGCGTGAGGTTCCTCTCCCCTGTCATCCTGAGCGGAGGCTGTCCATTCGTTCGCGAATGGACAGGCGGAGTCGAAGGACCCCTATAATCGGGATGCACCGTTTTCTAGCGAGATTCGGGCGTGTGAATCGCCGGTGAGAAAACCCCATGCGCGCCAACCTCAATCCAGCTATAGGGGTCCTTCGACTGCTTGCCTGCTTCGCGAAGCGAAGCAGCCACCTCTCAGGATGACAAAGAAGAAACTAAACTTCCGGCACGGGAGGGCATCCCGGGAAGCTGAGCAGGTAAGTGTTTCCCACGTAGCCCAGATACTTGATGCCGATCTCGCTGGTGAAGAATCCGTCGGCGGTCATCTCCCGCAGGAACGCGAAAAAC